>CAIOTP010000264.1 GCA_903861235.1 uncultured bacterium
GTCGACCTGCGGGAAGTTCACCGCCGTCGCCGTGGTGCCATGCCGCCAGTAGCGCGCGAGCTTCTCCGCCACGTCGATCGCGATCGCCTCCTGCGCCTCCTCGGTGCTGCCGCCGATGTGCGGCGTCAGGATCACGTTGGGCAAGCCGGCCAGGGGCGTGCGGAAGCCCTCGCCGTTCTCGGCGGGCTCCTCGGGGAACACGTCCGCCGCTGCGCCCGAGAGATGGCCGCTCCGCAGGGCGCCGGCCAGCGCCTCCAGGTCCACCACGCGGCCGCGGCTGTTGTTGATCAGCGAGGCTCCCGGCTTCATCAGGTCCAGCTCCCGGGCGCCGATCAGGTTCCGGGTGCGTTCCGTGTCCGGCACGTGCAGGCTGACCACGTCGGACGCCTTGAGCAGCGCCTCCAGCGAGGGCAGGCTCTGCGCGTTCCCGAGTGCCAGCTTGCGCGCGATGTCGAAGAACACCACGCGCATGCCCAGGTCCTCGGCCAGCACGCTCAGCTGGCTGCCGATGTGGCCGTACCCCACGATGCCCAGCGTGCGACCGCGCACCTCGCGGGACTGCTTGGCGCTCTTGTCCCAGCGCCCGGCGTGCAGTTGCATGCTCTTCTCGAGCATGCGGCGAGACAGCGCGATGATCTCGGCCAGCGTCAGCTCCGCCACGCTCCGCGTGTTGGAGAAGGGGCTGTTGAAGACCGGGATCCCCCCGGTGGCCGCCTGGGACAGGTCCACCTGGTCGGTGCCGATGCAGAAGCATCCGACGGCCGCCAACGACGTTGCCCCCTGCAGCTGGGCTCGACGGAGCTGGGTCTTCGAGCGCAGGCCGAACACGGTGGCGCGTCCAAGGAGCGTCTGCAGTTCGGCCGCCGCCGGGCTTCCTGCGACGCGCTCCACCGCGAAACCCGCCTCCTTCAGCGGGGCGTCCGCCGCCGCATGGATGGACTCCACCAGCACCGCCAGGGGCCGCTCGCTCATGACTTGCCTCCCACGACATCCGGCAGCTGGTCGAGTGCCGCCGTGAAGTTCTCGCATCCGTCCTCGGTCACCATGATGTCCGCCTCGTAGTGCACGCTCAGGCTTCCGTCGGCGGTCCAGATGGGCCATGCGTTGCCCTTGGAGCGGATCTCGGTGGTGCCCGCGCTGATCATGGGCTCGACCGCGATCAGCATGCCTGCTTCGAAGGGCTTCCACGCCTCGGTCCACTCGCCCGGATAGGTCGGCGCGGTGTTGGCGATGTACGGACTTTCGTGCAGCGTGTGTCCGATGCCGTGCCCGCCCAGGCCCCGCACCAGGTGGTAGCGGCACTCACGCTCGACGTAGCCCTGCACGGCCTTCGCCCACTCGATCATGGGACGTCCCGCCCGGATGGCGGCGATGCCGCGACGCAGGCTCTCGCGCCCGCACGCCTGCAGCCGCCGGCCGATCTCGGTGGCGGAGCCGATCGAGTAGGTCCACGCCGCGTCGCCGATCATGCCGCGGTGCTTCACGCCCACATCCACCGCCAGCAGGTCGCCCTCGGCCAGCCGCGTCTCGTCATGTTCGCCGTGGACGACCATGTCGTTCAGGCTCAGGCAGGTGTGGCTGCGGAAGGGCGGGTGGCCGCGGACCTTGTAGCCGACGAACGCGCTTCGGCACTTCAGGGTCTCGAAGAGCGCGGCGCAGAACGCGTCGATCTCCGCCAGGGTCAGGCCCGGGCGCAGCCAATCCGCAAGACGGCGATGCGTCTCCACCACGCAGCTCGCGGCGGCGCGGGCATCCTCGATCTCCTTGGCCGAGCGGAGGATCACGGAGCGCGATGGTAGCGGCGCCCGGCGGCGGCCCTCATGTCTGCAGCAGGCGGCCTCCCAGAACCACATGGCGGGGCGGCTCCGCGGCGAACGCGTGCACCAGCGACCGCTCGTCACGGTCCTCCAGCACCAGCAGGTTTGCGCGGAGGCCGGGCTTCAAGGCACCGACCTCCTCGCCCAGGCCCAGAGCGAACGCAGCGTTCCGCGTGGCCGCCACGATCGCTTCGGACGCGGTCAGGCCGGCGTGCCGGACCGCCAGGTGCATGGCGAAGCGCAGGTCCACGGTGGGCGCGCTGCCGGGATTGGCGTTGCTGCCCAGTGCGATCGCGGCGCCCTCATCCGCCAGCGCCCGACCCGGGGCGTAGCGGCCGTCGAGCGCATAGCCCGAGCAGGGCAGGAGCACCGCGATCACCGTGGAGGCCGCCACGGCGCGCACCGTGTCCGGCGTGGCCGCCTCCAGGTGGTCCACCGTGCGGGCGCCCTCCTGGATCGCCATCTCGGCGCCGCCGAGACTGTTGAACTGGTCGGTGTGCAGGCGTGCGCCCAGGCCCGCGGCCCGTGCGGCTCGGAGCACCGCACGGCACTGCTCCACCGACAAGGCGTTCCGCTCGCAGAAGGCGTCGACCACGATGTCCGGGAAGCGGCGTGCGAAGTCCGGGATCACCTCGCGTGCCAGCCGCTCGGGCCATGACGGATCCTCCGGTGGAATCGCGTGACCGCCCAGGAAGGTCCGCTTCACGATCACCGGCGATCCCTGGGCCGCCTCCTGGATGGCCTGCAGCATGCGGGCTTCGGTCTGGGGCTCCAGGCCGTAGCCCGATTTCGCGTCGGTGGCGCCCACGCCCAGCCGCGCCATGGCGTGAAGCCGTGAGCGCACGCCCTGGGCGAGCGACGCCAGGTCGGCGGCACGGGTGGCCCGCACGGTGCTCAGGATCCCTCCGCCCGAGGCCAGGATCTCCGGCCAGGGCGTCCCCGCGCGGATCCGGTCCCACTCGCTCCAGCGGTCGCCGCCCCAGCAGAGGTGGGCATGCGCATCCACCAGGGCCGGCATGCAGACGCGGCCCTGGACATCCAGTTCCAGACCACCGCAGGGCTCGGGATCACCCGCCTGCACCTGCTCGATCCGGTCGCCCGAGCAGCGCACGAAGCCTCGCTCGATCACCCCCAGGTCGCTCAGACCGGCTCGTCGGCGGGGACCGGGTCCGCCCAGAGTGAGCAGCCGAGCGTTGCGGATGGTCAGGCGGTCCATGCCGGGAAAGGTATCCACGCCGGCGTGGTATAAAGTCCGCCTCGCAGGAGACCCGCATGACCAACGCGCCGGCCGAGTTGCCCGACAAGAAGAAGACCCCCCACATCGAGATCGAGTGGACGGGCAGCGTGCTCCTGCTCCGTCTGGCCGGCCCGAACATCGGCCAGCACGAGAGCCCGATCATCACGAACGAGGTCACGCCCTACTTCAAGAAGCACGGCAAGGCCATCCGCCACATGGTCATGGACATGACCACGGTGAACTTCATGAGCAGCATGGGCCTGGGCATGTGCATCGCGTGCCGGAACCTGGCGGCCGCCCAGGGCGCCTCCAGCATCCTCTTCGGGCTCAACAAGGACCTGCTGGCCCTGATGAGCATGATGAAGATCGAGAAGATGTACAAGATCGCCAAGGACAACGCCGAGCTGCAGAAGCTCGTGAAGTGAGTCCGGTGGTCACTCCGTCGCGGTGGCGCCCAGGTGCACCACCACGTCGGCCCGCCCGGCCTCGCCGGGCTGCAGTTCGCGTGCCTGACCCGGCAGCACCGCCACGGTGGTGACCACCTTGCCCCAGGCCTGGGCGCGGATGGAGGCGGAGAGCGCCTCCAGATCCATGTCTGGACCGCAACGAACCAGTCGCCTTCGTCCCTGGGCCTCGACCACCTGGGTCGCGCACGGCTCCACCTCGTCGGTGCACGCGATCTCGACCACCGGCGGGAAGGCCTCGGTCACATCCTCGAAGAGGGCGCGGCGCACCATGTCCGGCACCGGTCCCTCCGGCGCCGACACCACCACGATGTCCGAGCGCCGCGCCAGCCGCATGAGGTCGGCCCACATGAGCACGCGGCCGTTGCGGCCGTTGAACATGGCCAGGTCTCGCGGTGCCTCGGGGCGGTCGGGCAGCGCGGTCGAGAACTGCATGGGGCTGCCCCAGGGTTCGCCCATCTCGTGCGATCCGGTGCAGCCGGCGAAAGGGCCGAGAATGAAGCAGGCCAGGACCGGGAAGGCTTTCATCCCGTCCAATGTGTCCGGAATCCGTCCGAGGGTCAACCATGGCGTCGAACCTGCAACCGATTTGCAGGTTTCCCGGAGTTCCCGCTGGCCTCGGCACCGATCCGGAATAACTTGACGGCGTGACCCCACGCCACGCCGCTGTCCTGGTCGCTGCGCTGTCGTCCGCCATGTTCGGTTCCGGCGCGCCTCCTCTGGCGGAACTGCCCCCGGAGATCGAGCTGGCGCCGGACGGCGAGATGGTGCAGCGTTTCGACGGGCAGGTGGTGGTGCGGCTTCTGGTCCGCACGCCGGCCGACCTCATGCTGGTGGGGCAGCTTTCGGATGACGCCTGGACGCACGGGCCCCAGGTCGGCGCCTGGAGCGACTGGCGGATGAACCGCTCCGATCTGGACGCGTTGCGGGCTGGCGGCATCGAGTTCGAGGTCGTCATTCCCGATCTCCAGCTGCTGGTCCAGGCGGAGCGGGAGCGGCTGTCGCGTCCGCAGCCCAAGGCGCTGGCGTGGTTCTCCGACTTCAAGAACCTGGCCGCCATCAACACCAGACTGGACGAGCTGGTGGCGCTGCGACCGGACATCTGCTCGATCGTGCAGGCGGGCAGCAGCATCCAGGGGCGGCCGATCCGCGGTATGCGCATCTCTCGGCATGCCGCCGGCACGCCGGTGCCCGCATTCCTGTTCACCGCCACGCTGCACGCCCGCGAGTGGGCCGTGCCCATGACCGCCATGTGGTTCGCCGATCAGCTGGTGGAGCAGGACGGCCTCGATCCTCGCCTCACCGCCATCGTGGACTCGAGCGAGATCTTCATCTTCCCGGTCATGAACCCGGACGGCTACGAGTACAGCTGGACCACCATCCGTCTGTGGCGCAAGAACAGTCGGTTGAACAGCGGCGGCAGCTACGGCGTGGACCTGAACCGCAACTGGGCCACGGGCTGGGGAGGCTCGGGCTCGAGTGGGACCCAGTCGAGCGACACCTACCGAGGCACCGCGGCCTTCAGCGAACCTGAGACCGCCGGCCTGCGCGACTTCGTGAACGCGCGCCTGAACATCGCCGGGCACATCGACCTGCAC
>CAIOTP010000265.1 GCA_903861235.1 uncultured bacterium
ATCCGCAGCGCCGATCCGGAGGCGATGAACCAGCTGCTGCAGCCGGTGTTCGACCGCAAGGCCCACCAGGCCGCGCGCGACTCGGGCCGCATGCTCACCAAGGGCCTGGCCGCCGGTCCCGGCGCCGCCAGCGGCAAGGCGGTGTTCAGCGCCGCGAAGGCCGAGGAGATGGTCAAGGCCGGACACCATGTGGTGCTCGTGCGTCTGGAGACCAGCCCCGAGGACCTGCGCGGCATGATCGCCAGCGAGGGCATCCTGACGGCGCGTGGCGGCGTGAGCAGCCATGCGGCGCTGGTCGCCCGCCAGATGGGCAAGGTGTGCGTGGTGGGCGCGGGCGAGCTGGCGGTGGACTACCACTCGGCCACGCTGACCTGCCGCGGCATCACCGTCCGCGAGGGCGACCCGATCAGCATCGACGGCACCACCGGCGAGGTGTTCGCGGGCGCCATCGAGACCGCCGACAGCGAGCTCAAGCAGGTGCTGGTGGCGGGCACCATGAAGCCCTCCGAGAGCCAGGTGTTCAAGTACTACAGCTTCATCATGAAGCTGGCGGACAAGTACCGCCGTCTGGGACTGCGCACCAACGCGGACACGCCGGAGCAGACCCGCAACGCCATCGCCTTCGGTGCCGAGGGCATCGGCCTCTGCAGGACCGAGCACATGTTCTTCGAGGGCGACCGCATCGACTTCATGCGGGCCATGATCCTGGCCAAGGACGAGCCCTCGCGGCGCTCGGCCCTGGACAAGCTGCTGCCCTTCCAGCAGGGCGACTTCGAGGGCATCTTCCGCGCGCTCGAGGGTCGTCCGGCGTGCATCCGCCTGCTCGACCCGCCGCTGCACGAGTTCCTGCCTCACGACCAGGGAGCGCAGGAGGCGCTCGCCCGCAAGATGGGCGTGCCCGCCTCGGACATCGCGGCCCGCGTGAGCGAGCTGCACGAGTTCAACCCCATGCTGGGCTTCCGTGGCTGCCGCCTGGGCATCGTCTATCCCGAGATCAGCGAGATGCAGGCCCGAGCCATCCTGCAGGCGGCCGCCAAGGTGCAGGCCGAGGGCGTGAAGGTGAAGCCCGAGATCATGATCCCGCTGGTCGGCTTCGCCAAGGAGCTCGAGCTGCAGGTGGAGCTGGTGCACCGCGTGGCCGCCGAGGTGCAGCGCGCCACGAAGCAGAAGCTCTCCTACATGGTGGGCACCATGATCGAGGTGCCGCGCGGCGCGCTCAACGCCGACGCCATCGCGAAGACCGCGGAGTTCTTCAGCTTCGGCACCAACGATCTCACGCAGACCTGCCTGGGCATGAGCCGCGACGACAGCGGCAGCTTCCTGCCCCGGTACGCCGAGCTGGAGATCGCCAAGGACAACCCCTTCGCCAGCATCGACGTGTCGGGCGTGGGCCAGCTGGTCCGCACCGCGGTCGAGAAGGGCCGTTCCACGCGTCCGGACATCAAGCTGGGCATCTGCGGCGAGCACGGTGGCGATCCGGCCAGCGTGGTCTTCTTCCACGACGTCGGCCTGGCCTACGTGAGCTGCTCGCCCTTCCGCGTGCCGGTGGCGCGGCTGGCGGCCGGCAGGGCGGCGGTGCTCGAGGCCGATCGCGTGAAGGCCGCCAAGGCGAAGTGATCCATCCTTCCAGGCGAACGGCGGCCGTCCTCCGAACGAGGACGGCCGCTTTCCTTTTGCCGCAACGCCGCTAGCCTGCGGTCATGCGGCGTGCGAGCGTGATCCTGCTGGTCGTGGGCCTGCTTGCCGCGGGCGCCTGCCAGAGTTCGGCCTACGGTCCGTGGCCTCGGCGGACGCCCCCGGGCACCCAGCGGGAGTACCCGTGCCGCTTCACCACGGAGAAGCCGATCCTCGACGGAAGGCTCGACGATCGTGCCTGGGTGGTGGCGCCGTGGAGCGAGCCCTTCTTCGACGCGGTGGATCCCGACGGACCCAGGCCTGAACAGGAGACCTGGTTCAAGCTGGCGTGGGACGAGAGCAGCCTGTACGTGGCTGCGGTGCTCATGGAGACGGACGTGCGGGCCACCGTGGAGCGGGCGGACGCGGCGGTTTGGCCGGACAGCGACTTCGAGGTCTTCATCGATCGTGGCTCTCAGGGGAAGGCGTGGTTCACCATCCGGGCCAACGCCCGTGGGGTGATCCGGGGCTCGTTCGAGGAACGCAGCGGCGACTCGATCCTGCCCAGGGCCTGGTCCTGTTCCGCCCTGGATGGCGGCCTTCAGGTGGACGGCTCCTTGAACGACGCGTCCGACACCGACCGCGCATGGGTGGTGGAGATGGCGATCCCCTGGTCCTGTCTCGCGCCGCCTGCAGGTTCCGTCTGGCAGGCGGGTCCGGAGGCGGGCGCGGAGCCGCTGGTCGGCGACGTACTCCGCATGAACTTCGTCCGGCGACGCAACGCCCCGGCCGCGGCGGAGGTGGGCACGGAGCCCAGCCTCTGGTCCTGGACCCCCACATGGTCGCGCGACCCGCGCGACCCCCGGCACTGGGGCCGGGTCCGCTTCACGCGGTAGGGCAGCCCCGCCCATAAGCCGAAGTTGTCCCGTTCGCCCGGGAATCGGGAGCCGAAAGGTCGTGACGGCCGAAGATTTCCCTTCCACGGAACATGGCCATGACACGACACGGCATCGATCGCAGCGAACCCGTCCGCACCGAGCGCCTCGCCAGTTCGCCGGCGCGCATCCTGGAGGAACTGGAGATCGTGCCCGAGCCGGGCAGCCTGTACCACCAGGTGCTCCAGCAGGTGCTGGCCATGGCGCCGGTGGTGGGCATGCGACACGAGCATCAGCTCATGTTCGCGCAGCCCAAGAACGAGATCGCCGTGCACTTCCCGGTGCTCATGGACGACGGACGACATCGCATCTTCACGGGCTACCGAGTGCAGCACAACAACGCGCTCGGTCCCTACAAGGGCGGATTGCGGTACCACCCGCACGTCACGCTCGACCAGATGAAGGGCCTGGCCATGATCATGAGCCTGAAGTGCAGCCTGCTCCGGCTGCCCTTCGGCGGCGCCAAGGGAGGCGTGCGGTGCAATCCGCGCGAGCTCGGTCGCGACGAGCTCATGCGGGTGACGCGTCGCTTCTGCAGCGCCATCAGCAACCAGATCGGCCCCGACTACGACATTCCGGGCCCGGGCGTGGGCACCGACAGCCAGACCATGGCGTGGTTCGTCGACACCTTCGCGCAGACCACGCCGGAGCACGGACGGCAGGACACCACGCGGGCGGTCACGGGCAAGCCGGTGGAGCTGGGCGGCGTGCCCGGGCGCGACCGTGCCAGCGCCATGGGCCTGGTGATGGTGCTCGAGGAGATGCTGCCCGACTTCGGCATGCAGCTGCGAGGTCTGCGCTTCAGCATGCTCGGCTACGGCAAGGTGGGCAGCTGGACCGCCCGCATCCTGGAGGAGCGCGGCGCCACGCTGGTGGCCGCCATGGACGACACCGGCGCAGTCCGCAACGACCGCGGTCTGGAGGCGGGTGAGCTGGCCGAGCATGTGCACGCCCAGGGGGGCGTGCGAGGATTCGCCCAGGCCAACGCCGTGGAGCGGGTCGACTTCCTGCAGGCGCCCGTGGACCTGTTCATTCCCGCGGCCCTGGAGAACATGATCGACGCGGAGAGCGCCTCGCTGATCCGGGCCCGGGTGGTGGCCGAGGCGGCGAGCCTGCCGACCACTCCCGAGGGCGAGGAAGTGCTGCTGCAGCGCGGCGTGGAGGTGCTTCCCAGCATCCTGTGCAACGCGGGCGGCCTGGTGGCCAGCTACCTGGAGTGGACCATGAACAAGAGTTCGCACCAGCTGACCGCCGCCGAGATGGAGGAGCGGCTGGGTCTGCAGATGACCGAGGCGGCGCGCCGCGTCCGCCTGGCCCGGCACCGGCTCGAGACGGACCTGCGGAGCGCGGCCATCGGTTCTGCGCTCGAGCAGATCAGTCGCGTGCATCAGCTTCGCGGCGTGTTCCCCTGAACGGAGCGGTCAGCGCAGTTCCTGGCAGATCCGCCGGGCCAGGTCCGCCCCGGCGGTCTGGTCCAGCGGCGAGGCCTTCCAGCCCACGCCAAGGCCGCGTCCATCCTCGAGCCGTGGAATGATGTGGAAGTGCACGTGCATCACCGCCTGGTGGGCCAGGGCACCGTTGTTCTGCAGCACGTTGTAGGCCTTCGCTCCGGTCGCTCGCAGGATCGCCACCGCCACGCGGGGCAGCGCGGCACCCAGCGCCGCCGCGGAAGCCTCGCTCAGCTGGTGGAGCTGCTCCTTCTCCTCCTTGGGCACCACGAGCGTGTGGCCCGGGCTCAGCGGATTCACGTCCAGGAACGCCAGCACCCGCTCGTTCTCCAGCAGCTTGTGGCAGGGAATCTCGCCTCGGATGATGCGCGTGAAGATGCTCATGGCGGGGAAGGTATCCGCGGTCCGCGGCGTGCCCCGTACCATCGCATGCATGGCTGGGCGAAGTTCATCGAAGGCATGGCTCGACGCACAGGTCTGCGCGTGGCTGGCCGAGGATCTCGGCATCGCGGGCGACGTGACGAGCCGCGCCATGGTCCCGGCCCGAGCCCGCGCCACCGCCGTGGTCCGCGCCCGGGGCGCCGGAACGCTTTCGGGGATCGTGGTGGCCCGACGGGTGGTGGCGCTCGGCGCTCCCGGCGTCCGCATGCGCTCTCGTCTGGCGGACGGGCGACCGTTCCGGGCAGGCGAGGCCATCCTCACCCTGGAGGGCAACCTTCGCTCCATCCTGGCGATCGAGCGCACCTTGCTCAACGCACTGGGTCGCCTGAGCGGCGTGGCCACCGCCACCGCGGACATGGTCCAGCGGGTCCGAGGCACGCGAGCCAGGATTCGCGACACCCGCAAGACCACGCCAGGCCTTCGGCGCCTCGAGAAGGCGGCCGTGGTGCATGGAGGCGGGACACCGCATCGCCAGGGACTGCACGACGCGTTCCTGTGCAAGGACAACCATCTGGCGCACGTCCCGGTCACACGGCTCGCCCACGCGGTCGAGCAGGGGGTCCGCTCGGCCCGCCGGCGGAACCGCCTGGCCTTCGTCATGGTGGAGGTGGACACGGTGGCCCAGTTCGAGCGCATCCTGGCCATGCCCAAGGGTGTGGTGGACGCGGTGCTGCTGGACAACATGCCACCGGCCACGCTCCGGCGTCTGGTCCGGCGACGGGATCTCCGGGCGCCATGGCTGCAGCTGGAGGCCAGCGGCGGGGTGAGGGCGGGCACCGTCCGCGGCATCGCCCGCACCGGCGTGGACTTCGTCAGTTGCGGGTCGATCACGCATTCCGCGCCGCAGGTGGACTTCGGCCTGGACATCGGCTGAACCATGGCCTCGAAGCCCTCCCACGCCGGCGGATCCCTCGATCCATGGCCTGAAGCGATCGAGGCTGCATGCCAGGGTTCGCCGCATTTCCGCATGGTGCGCGTGCTCCGCGAGACCACCAGCACTCAGGATGCGGCCGTGCAACTCGGGCCGGGCGCCGTGGTCACGGCGGGTCGGCAGTCGGCCGGTCGCGGCCGCCTGGGAGCGGCATGGGCCGACACCCTGGACGAGGGCGTGGCGGTCACCTTCACGCTTCCGCCCATGCCTGCGGAGCGACTGGCCATGGCGGCCGCGGTGGCGTCGGCGGAGGCGCTGATCTCGCTGCTGCCACCGGAGGTCGCCGCGTGCGCCGGCATCAAGTGGCCCAACGACATCGTGGCCTTGCGTCCGGATGGCGGATTCCGCAAGCTCTGCGGGATCCTGGTGGAGCGGACGGACCGCATGTCCCTGGTGGGTGTCGGCGTGAACGTGCATCAGGCCTCGTTCGCGGGCGAGCTGGCCGGGCGGGCGACCAGTCTGGCCATGCTCGGTGTCCATGTGGATCGGCTGCAGGTTCTCCTGAACCTGATGCGCGAGCTCGATCGCTGGCTCGGCGCCAGCCATGAGGTCCTTGCCGCCGGATATCGAAGGCTCGACCGCACGAGGGGCCTGCGGCTTCGCTTCCACACGCCCGCGGGACCCGTGGAGGGGGTGGTGTTGGACTGCGACCCGCTGCAGGGACTCCGGATCCGGACCCTGGAAGGCCAGGTCGAGTTGGCCGCCGCCACCACCAGGGTGGATCCGGAGTCGCCGGCGGACCGATCTACAATGTCGACCCCATGAACTGGATCGCCTGCATGCTGGTCCTCGTCACCGCCGTCGCGGCCCGGGCGCAGGCCACCGAGGCCGGTGACCTGGTGCCGATCGAGCAGGGCGTCTCGGACATGAACAGCGTGGGCACCTCGCTTCGCGTGATGCCCGTGGATCTGGGCACGGGCAACAGCTTCACGCGCCTCTATGGCGTGGCGGGACGGCCCGACCTGCTCGTGCGAAGCCAGGGCGGCATCTACGCGGTGTTCGAGCAGAGCGACTACGTCCGTGTGCAGCGGCAGAACAGTTCGCGCGTGTACGCGGTGTGGCCCGCGGGCACGGTCTTTCACATCGGCCAGCCGGACTTCACGAGCATGCGCACCGCGGGCATCCGTCATGGACCGCAGGCCGTGATGCTCTTCGCGCCAGGACTGCAGCCGCAGGTTCCGAAGAAGTCGACCGCCCCGGATCGGAGGCTGAGCAATCGGGTCTCCACAGGGCCGATGGACCGGTCTCGTCCCTCGTCGCGGCTCGACACGGCGCGGCCCTCGGGGAGCGGTCCGTCGCAGTGGGAGGGCGGCCTTCCTGGCTATGTCCAGCGGGTCCGTCCGCCCGCGGTCCCTGCGGACGCGGGCGCCCCCCAGGGTGGCGGCTCCGCGGATGCGCCCAAGCCGACTTCCGAATGACCCGCGCCCTGGTCCTGGGGCTTCTCGTCTCCTCGAACGCATGGGCGCAGGTCCAGGTGGTGCAGACGCAGCCGGTGGCGGCACGGGGCGGCGTGCTCGTGGTGCCGCTGACGGTGAATGTCCCCCGATGGCCCGGGACCATCCGCCTGGAACCTGACGACGGATCGCCGGCCATCGAGGCGGCCGTGGCCTGGATCGGGGCCGCCGCGCCGGGCGTGGAGCGTTCGTGGACCATGGCGGACGAGCGGCTCGATGTCCGCGACTCCGCCTCGGTGCCCGCCGACACCGCCGCGCGCGACGCAGGCTCCGCCTTCGCGATCGCGCCCATGCCGCGAGGTTTCGCGGGCACGCTGCGCTTCGAAGGCACCACCATCTCGCCTCGATGGCTTCCGCTGGCGGAGACGGAGCCTGACGTCTCCCGGCCGCCGCTTCCCATCTCCCCGAGCGCCGGTCGGGACCAGCCGGATCCCTCCGCCCCCAACGAGTGGTTCCGGTGGTGGCTCATGGCCGACGCGATCGGTGCCAGACCTCCAGCCCCCGCCGGAGGCGCCACGGAGCGACTGCTCGCGCTGCACGCGGCACAGCTCTGGCAGGCGGGCCTGGAGCGCGTGGAGCGCGTCAGTCCCGGCGTGGCCCGGGAGCTGACCTCGCGGCTGGTGGCTGTCTGCACGGATCCGACCGGCGGAGGCACCGGCACCGCGGCGTGGATCGCGTGCGCCGAGGATCAACGCACCCTGCTGGGACTGCTGCTCGACGGCTCCCGTTCGGACAGCCAGGTGATGGAATCGGCCCTTTCCTGGGTGCGAGCGCTTCCGCCGGTCACGGTGTGGATCGAGAGCGACGACGGCCGGTCCCTCCGACTGGTGGCCCTCAACCCGGGCGACGAGGAGGCGATCCTCCGACTTTCGTGGGTGGATGCCGAGGGCATGCCGCCGTTGCCGCTCCGAGTGCCGCCGCGGGGGGTCGGTCGTCAGACCATGGAGCGGCCACCGGCGCTCCTGCCGGATCTGGCCACGGCGCAGGCGTCGCCACGGGCGGGCGCGTTGCAGATGGAATGGCGGGACTGGTCGCAGCGCATGACGGTGCCGCCCTCGCTCGCCAGGCCTCGTCCGCCGGGACTGCCCATGGGTCTGCTGCGTCCGCCCATGAGTCTGGCCGATGCGCAACGGGGTCGCATCATGCCTCCACCCGAGGCGTTCGCCACCACGGGCAGCGTGCGGCGCTCCGACGGAGCGTGGGAGATCTTCGCCGAGTGCCTCCGGCCCCAGTCCTCCGAACTGGACGAACTGGTGATCCTGGTCGGCGCCGAGGGCGGCGCTCTGGGCCGGATCCTGGCCCGGGAGCAGGGAGAGCCGTCGTTCGAGGGCTTTCCGGCGGGTGTGGCGCCGGTGGTGGAGCGGGGATCCTTCCGAGACCGCTGGCGATGCGTGGTCCGGATGCCTGCGGGATGGCCGGGCGCCGCTGCGGGTGGGCCGGCTCGCATGATGGTGGGGGTGGCCCGCTCGCCAGGCGGCGCCGGCACCCGCCAGTGCGCGGGTCCGGCCGTTCCTTCGTGGACTCCCGTTCCGCTGGTGCTGCTCGATCCATCGGCCTGGTGGAGCGTGGGTGACGGACTGCCAGCCGCGGAGCGCTGAGGGAATCCCGAGCCCGCTTCTATACTCGGCGTCGATGTCCGCCGCCCCGCGCATCGTCTCGTTGCTCAACCAGAAGGGTGGCGTCGGGAAGACCACCACCACGGTGAACCTCGGCGCAGCCCTGGCCGCGGCCGGGCGTCGCACGCTGCTGGTGGACATGGATCCGCAGTCCAACCTCTCCCTCCACTTCGGCGTGGAGACCGACGAGGGGCGGGCCAGTTCCACGGCCCTGTTCTCCGCCGATCCTCCCGACATCCAGTCGTGCATCGTGGAGGGCCGGCCGAATCTCAGCTTCATTCCCGCCGACACGGAGCTGGCTCTGGTCGAGGGCGAGCTCGCCGGCCGTCAGGACGTGCAGGGCGTTCTGCGTGACGCGTTGCGGCGGGTGCACGGTCGCTTCGACGTGGTGCTGATCGACTGCCCTCCAGGTCTGGGCGTGCTCAGCGTGAACGCGCTCACCGCCTCGCACGAGGTGTTCGTGCCCATGCAGGCGCAGTACCTGGCGCTGCGAGGGCTGGAGAAGCTGCTGGGCACGGTGCAGCTGGTGGCCGCCGGCCTGAACCCCGAGCTGGCATGCACCGGCGTGATCCTCTGCATGCACGAGACGCTCTC
>CAIOTP010000266.1 GCA_903861235.1 uncultured bacterium
ACAGCCACGCGTTCGCCACCTACGGCGAGGACGAGGTGTACGACCAGCGGCACGCAGAAGGCTTCATCCGACTCTTCTCGCTACCGAGCCGCATCCGCGCCATGCTGGGCCTGGGCCCGAAGGTGCAGGTGAAGGGCGGGGCCGCGCGGTGACGGCGATCTGGCAAGGACGCGTGCAGGGCGGACAGGACGCCCTCTTCCGGACCTTCAACGACAGCCTGCCGTTCGACCGGCGGCTGGTCCAGGAGGACGTGGAGGGCTCGGTCGCGTGGGCGGCGGCCCTCTGCCGTGCCGGCGTGCTCACGGACGCGGAACGCGGGCGGCTGGAGAAGTCCCTGCGCGAGATCGCGGCGCTGGCGGCCAGCGATCCCGGCCTGCTCATGCATGCGGCCGACGAGGACGTGCACAGCTGGGTCGAGCGTGAACTGGTGGCCCGCGTGGGCGACCTGGGCAAGAAGCTGCACACCGGCCGCAGTCGCAACGACCAGGTGAGCACGGACCTGCGGCTCTGGTGCATGAAGCAGATCCGCCAGCGGCTGGCCGAGATCGACGTGACCAACGAGAGCCTGCTCGAGCTGGCCGAGCGCGAGAAGGAGACGGTCTTCCCGGGCTTCACGCACCTGCAGCGGGCACAGCCCATCCTGTTCGCCCACTGGTGCCTGGCGTACGTGGAGATGCTTCGCCGCGACTCGGACCGCTTCAGCGACGCGCTCGACCGCGTGGCCCGTTGCCCGCTGGGCTCGGGCGCGCTCGCGGGCACCGCCTACCCGATCGACCGGCAGCGGCTCGCCAAGGACCTGGGGTTCGACGGGCCGACCGCCAACAGTCTGGACGCGGTCAGCGACCGTGACTTCGTGGCCGAGCTGCTCGCGGCGGCCAGCATCGCCATGCTGCACCTGAGCCGCATGAGCGAGGACCTGATCTTCTACGCCACCGGCGAGGCCGCCTACGTGGAGCTGAGCGACGAGGTGAGCACGGGCAGCAGCCTGATGCCGCAGAAGAAGAACCCGGACGCCTGCGAGCTCATCCGCGGCAAGACCGGGCGCGTGATCGGCTCGCTCACCGGCGCGCTGGCCACCTTGAAGGGCCTTCCCATGGCCTACAACAAGGATCTGCAGGAGGACAAGGAGCCGCTGTTCGACGCCATGGACACGCTCAGCCTCTGCCTTCGCATGACGCCGCGCGTGCTGCGCGGCCTGAAGGTGGACCGCGAGCGTGCCCGCAAGGCGGCCATCGCCGGATACGCCAACGCGCCCGAGCTCGCGGACTACCTGGTGCGCAAGGGCGTGCCCTTCCGCGAGGCGCACGGGCAGGTCGGCCTGCTGGTGCGCGAGGCGATCCGACAGGGCAAGGCCCTGGAGGCCATGAGCGTGGAGGACATGGCCAAGCTGGCGCCCATGGTGGAGAAGGACGTCTACGTGTCCCTGACGGTGGACGCCGCCATCGGTCGGCGCAGCGTGCCGGGCGGCACCTCGCCGGACCAGGTGCTGGCCCGCGTGCGCGAGGCCAGGCGCAGCCTGCGCACGGCGAGGCGACCACGCAAGAAGTCGGCGGGCGGCGCCAGCAGCATCCGCGACGCCGTGGTGGAGGACCTCGAGGCCATCTGCCGGCTGGTCGACCTGTGGAGCCGCAAGGGCGAGAATCTTCCCCGCTCGCGCGACGAGATCCTGGAGAAGATCACCGACTTCGGCGTGGCCACCGTGGATGGGGCCGTGCGCGGCTGCGCCAGCCTTTGGGTCTATGAAGCCGACCTGGCCGAGATCCGCTCGCTGGGCGTGGACGAGGGCTTCCACGGCCGCGGCCTGGGCCGTCAACTGGTGCAGTTCTTCATCGAACGAGCCCGGGGTCTGGGCATCAAGCGGCTCTTCGTGCTCACCCGCATGCCCGCCTTCTTCGAGAAGTGCGGCTTCCGGACCGTGAGCATCAACAGCCTGCCCCAGAAGGTGACCAAGGACTGCTCGAGCTGCCCCAAGAAGGAGATGTGCGACGAGATCGCCATGGTGCTCGACCTGGCGGTGGAGAACGGCGCGTGACGGAACCCTCGCAGGCCCCGCCCTTCCCCCGCGGCTTCACCTCGGCCAGCGTGGCGGCGGGCATCAAGGCCAAGGGCGGACCGGACCTGTCGCTGCTGCGGTGCGACGCCGGCGCGGTGGCCGCCGCCATGTTCACCACCAACGCGTTCGCCGCGGCCCCCGTGCTGGCCAGCCGTCGGAACCTGCGTGACTCGCACGGCCACTGCAGCGCGCTCGTGGTCAACTCCGGGTGCGCCAACGCGGCCACGGGCCCCGAAGGCGCCGCCGACGCGGAAGCCATGATCGACGCGGTGGCTGCGGCGTGCGACTGCACCCCGGCCGCTGTGCTGGTGAACTCCACCGGCGTGATCGGGCAGCGACTGCCGATCGACCGCATCACCGCCGCCATCCCGGGCCTGGCCAAGGCCTGCGTGTCGGGCAGCTGCGAGCCGTTCGAGCGCGGCATCATGACCACCGACACCCGGCCCAAGATGAGCACACGCACGCTTCCTGCCAAGGACGGCGGCTCGGTCCGCGTGACCGGCGTGGCCAAGGGCGCAGGCATGATCCACCCGAACATGGCCACCACCATCATCGTGGTGACCACGGACGCGGCGGTGGAGCCTGCGGCGCTCGACGCCATGCTGCGCGTGGCCGTGGAGGGCAGCTTCCATCGCATCTCGATCGACGGCGACACCAGCACGAACGACGCCATCTTCTGCCTCGCCAGCGGCGCGGCGGGTGCCGCGGGGGATCCGGCCGAACTTCAGCGGGCCCTGTCGGAGGTGGCCTGCGACCTGGCCCGCATGGTCGTGCAGGACGGCGAGGGCTTCACGCGTGGTCTGGAGGTCCGGGTGCGTGGGGCCGCCACGCAGGCGGACGCCCTGGCGATCGCCCGCACCGTGGCCACGAGCACGCTGGTTCGATGCGCGATCACCGGAGGCGATCCCAACTGGGGGCGCATCGTTGCGGCGGCGGGCCGCAGCGGTGCCAGGGTGGATCCGGGCCGCCTGAGCGTCCAAGCGGGTGGCCTGACGCTCTTCGCCGATGGCGCTCCACAGCGGGTGGATCGCAAGGCGGTCGAGGCGGCCTTCGCCACGGACACGGTGATCGTGGACATCGACGCGGGCCTCGGTTCCGGCGAGGACTTCTTCCTCTCCAGCGGCCTGACCGAGGCCTACGTCCGCCTGAACGCCGACTACACGACCTGAAACCGGGACGGGCCTACATATCGGACGTCGATGCTTCGACGTCCGATATGTAGGCCCGTCCCTCTCACTCCATGCCGAGGGTCGAATCTCGAAGATCGTTCGCCTGCTGCGTCAGCGGGTCCCCCTCCCCCAACGCCACCGCCAGGTCGGAAGCCAGCTGGATGGCCGCGGCTCTGGCATCCGTCTGCCGACCCAGACTCACCAGGCCGTCCGCACGGTCCATGGCGGCCAACGCCAGCAACTGCAGACGCCATGGCTCCCGCTGCCGAAGGGCCAACCACGCCGGAGCGTCCAGACCGGCCAACGCACGGGCGTAGCTCTCCATGGCTCCCTTGGCGTCACCCCGCGCCTTCTGAAGCCCCCCCAGCGTGGCCCACGCCAGATCCGGCGGCGGGTCGCCCAGCATGACACGCGCCTCCACGCTGGCCTGGAGCGCGCGCTCCAACTTCTCCATGTTGGCCTCGCCAGCCGCCATCCGCACGCGCGCGTGCTGCTCCAGCACCAGCGGCTCCAGGGGCTGGGCCGGTGTCGGCCGCGCCAGGGCCTCCACCATGCGCCGACTCCATGTCAGGGCCTGGTCCACACGGCCGAGCGCAAAGAGCGCCTCGCACCGGAGCCACGCACGCCGCATGTCCAGTTCCGTGGCCGCCGGATCCCGCTCGGGCTGGGCCAGCGGCTCGGTGACTTGCAGCACCGCCTCCGGTCCCCGCTCACACCACGCCGATTCCACGGGATCGCGCACCGTCGCCGCCGGTTGGGGACCCGGCGCGGGCGGCAACTCCACCGCAGCCACCGGTTCGGGAATGTCCAGGCGCGGCGCCCGCTCGGCGGGCATCACCTGGTGCCGGACCCACCACGCCGCCGCGGAAGCGAGCAGTGTGGCCGCGATCACCGAAGCCACCACCGCACGGACCGTGGCGGCACCGGGCAGGGCACGAGGCATCAGAATTGCCGAAGGAAGCGGGCGTCGTTGTCGAAGAGCCACCGGATGTCACCGATGCCGTGCCGGCGCATGGTGATCCGCTCCACACCCAGGCCGAAGGCGAAGCCGGTGAACACC
>CAIOTP010000267.1 GCA_903861235.1 uncultured bacterium
AAGGAGGCGGAGCCCGAGCCGATGATCATGGCGGCGCGGAACACGGTGAGCGGAACGCCACTGGCCGCAAGCACACGCTCCACTTCGCGGCGCGAAGACAGATGCTCGCTCAGGCCCGCCCCCAGCTCACCCAGCCCACCGAGGTAGATGATGCGACCCACCCCCGCTTCGGCCGCCGCCTTTGCGAACGTGCCCGCAAGAGCGCGGTCATGTTCCGCATAGGCCTTGCCGCTGCTCTCCATGGAGTGGATCAGGTAGTAGGCCGAGGAGCAGCCACGCAGCAACTGGGTGAGCGAAGCCGCGTCCTCCAGGTCCACACGCTCCACCGAGACGCCCGGGTGCGTCCGCCACGGCCGCTCCGCCAGCTTGCGCGGCTCACGAACCAGACATCGCACGCGATAGCCCGCCTCAAGCAGCTTGGGCACCAGTCGGCCACCCACGTACCCCGTGGCACCGGTCACGGCCACCAGCGAGCCTGCGGAGGACTGCGGCTGCATCGTCATGCCTTCCCGCGACGGCTGGAGCTCGTGGTGGCTGCCGCCGGTTCACGCGGCCCGACACGCCGACAGGCATCGGAGCAGTACTTCACCTGCTCCCAGTCGCGCTCCCACTTCTTCCGCCAGGTGAAGGGGCGGTGGCATGCCATGCAGATCTTGGGCGGCGGAACCTTGCGTCGTGGGATCGGCGGCATGGGCGTGTCCGGCGACGACTGTACGCGGAGGAGGCCCGACAGGCATCCAAGATCCCACCACATGACCACAAGCGCCGATCACTTCGACAGCACTTCCACCGAATCGATGCCGCCCCGCAGCAACGGCCGCAACCCCTCCGCCGTGAGCCGCTTCGCCGCGTCGGGCTGCGACTTCAGGTGAAGGTCGAAGAAGGCCCGCGTGGCGGCCCGGGTGACGGGCTGGGTGTCCTCGCGCGTGGGCGAGGGCAGCGAACGGCCGGTTCGCCCTGAAGCGGAGGTGAAGTCCGCGTGACGGGCGTTGCCCAGCCAGACGAACAGGTGCTGGCCCTGCGGCCAGAACGCGAAGGCTTCCTTGCGGTTCACCGCAGGCTGGCCGGCCTGCTGGGCATCCTTGGTGCCGGAGATGCCCAGAAGCGGCACCTGCAGACTGGCGAAACTCTCCTTCAGGAAGAACGGCTCGCCCACCCCCTGCGGCGAGAGGGCAACGCCGCACTTCACGCGCGGATCCCGAAGGTCGGGCCCGAGTCCCTTGCCGGGCTCCACCCGAGGCACCAGCCAATCCAGCGCGGGCCGCATGCCGCAGACGACCATGGTGGTGTAGGCGCCGAAGGAGTGACCCATGGCGCCCACACGCTCCATGTCGAGCTTGCCCTTGAGCGTCTCGTGCGACTGGTTCCAACGGCTGGCCTGGTCGATCGCGAAGGAGATGTCCTTCGGTCGGTTCAGCACTTCCTGCGCGTCATGGATCATGGCGTCCAGGCTCTTCATGGGACGCCTGTCCCGCGTCAACCGCTCCCGGTTGCTGCCCACATGCTCCACACAGAGCACCGCATAGCCGTGCGAGGCGAGATCCTGAGCCTGCCCGAAATGCGTCTCGCGGTCACCACCCGC
>CAIOTP010000268.1 GCA_903861235.1 uncultured bacterium
AACGGCACCTACAACGGCGCCGACGCGCTCACGGTGGCCAGTGCGGTCACCATGCCGCTGGAGACCCAGATCAACGGCGTGGAGGGCATGCTGTACCTGTCCTCGAACAGCACGAACAACGGGTCCTCCGTCATCACCGTGACCTTCGAGGTGGGCTACGACCTGAACATCGGCGCGGTCGACGTGCTGAACCGGGTCCAGTCGGCGATCCCGCAGCTTCCCAAGCAGGTGCAGGACCTGGGCATCACGATCAACAAGCAGTCGACCAACCTGACGGTGGTGGTGTCGCTGCTCTCGCCCGACGGCACCTACGACAGCACCTTCCTGTCGAACTACGCCAACGCCATCGTGCAGCCGGTGCTGTCACGCGTGGACGGTGTGGGCAACATCACCATCTTCGGCCTGCTGCAGTACAGCATGCGGGTGTGGCTGGATCCTGAGCGGCTCACCGCCATGAACCTGTCGCCGCAGGACGTGGCGGCCGCGGTCTACGACCAGAACCAGCAGGCGGCCATCGGCAGCGTGGGCGCCCCGCCGACCACGGGCTCGCCGAGCTTCACGCTGACGCTCGTCACCCAGGGCCGCCTGGTCGAGGTGAAGGACTTCGAGGACATCGTGGTCCGCACCGGCCCGGATGGCGCCGTGGTGCGCGTGCGCGACGTGGGTCGCGTGGAGCTGGGCGCCTACCAGTACAACAGCACCTCGACCCTGAACGGTGGCAGCACCGGAACGCTGGGCATCTACCAGCTTCCCTCGGCCAACGCCTATGCCGTGGTCGAGAAGGTCACGGAGCAGATGCGCCGCCTGGAGCCGCTGCTGCCTCCGGGCGTGAAGTGGCAGGTCACCTACGACAGCACCAAGTTCGTGTCGGCGTCCATCGAGGAGCTCATCAAGACGCTGGTGGAGGCGGGCCTTCTGGTGCTGGCGGTCATCTTCATCTTCCTGCAGAGCGGCCGGGCCACGCTGATTCCCATGATCGCCATCCCGGTGTCGATCGTGGGCACCTTCGCCGTCATGGCGGCGGCCGGCTTCAGCATCAACACCCTCACGCTGCTGGGGCTGGTCCTGGCCATCGGTCTGGTGGTGGACGACTCGATCATCGTGGTGGAGAACGTCTACCGACAGCTGGAACTGGGGGCCCCCAACGGGGTGGTGGCGGCCGAACGCGCCATGGACGAGGTGGCGGGGCCGATCGTGGCCACCAGCAGCGTGCTCCTGGCGGTGTTCATTCCCGCCTCGCTCATGCCGGGCATCACCGGCCAGCTCTACAACCAGTTCGCCCTCACCATCGCGTTCAGCATCGCCCTGAGCATGGTGAACTCGCTCACCCTGTCCCCGGCGCTCTGCGCCGTGTTCCTGGACAAGCCGCACGAGACCAAGTTCAAGCCGTTCGTGCTCTTCAACCGTGGCTTCGACTGGGCCACCCACAAGTACTCCGGCTTCGTCCGCTGGCTGGCGCACCGGTGGTGGATCATCGCCACGGCCTTCGTGCTGGGCGCCGCCGGCGTGTTCCACCTGCTCGAGCGCACGCCCACCGCCTTCATTCCCAACGAGGATCAGGGGTACTACTTCGTCGGCGTGCAGATGCCGGCCGGAAGCAGCCTGCAGCGCACCCAGGCGTTGTCGGCCAAGGTGCTCGAGATCGTGCGCGAGGACCCGGCCGTGGTCGACGTGGTCTCGAACAACGGCTTCAACCTGATGACGAACGTGACGCAGTCGAACGCCGCGTTCATCATCGTGGTGCTGAAGCCGTGGGACCAGCGCGATCCGTTCACCGAGAACGCGCGAGCCATCATCCAGCGTGCCGCTCCGAAGCTGCTGGCGCTGCCGGACGGCATCGCCATGCCGTTCCCGCCTCCGCCGATCCCGGGCCTGGGCACGGTGGCCGGCTGGCAGCTGCAGCTCGAGGACGTGAACGGGCAGGGGTTCAACTTCCTGGCCGGTGCCGCCGAGGACCTCATGGAGGCGCTGCAGAAGCGGCCCGAGGTGGCGGGTCTGAACACGCCGTTCCAGTCGCAGGTGCCCAT
>CAIOTP010000269.1 GCA_903861235.1 uncultured bacterium
CACGGCAGCCCCCTCGGCCAGCGACCATCGCTCCCAGCGACCGCCCTGCACCGACTGCAGCAGCCAGAGGCCATCCTGCGCTCCCACCAGCCGGCACGCCTGCGGCGACACGCCCTCCGGGAGAGGCCGGGGCACCCATCGCTCGCCCACCAGTTCCTGCAGCCCGTCGGGAGTGATCGCCAGGAGCCGGTCACCCACGGCGCCCAGCACGGGCTCGCTCGGACACACCAGGCTGGGCGCCCGCCGCAGCGCTGGCGGCACCGTGAACCACAGGCCGCTCGCCGGATTCCGCGCGGCCCGACCGCCGATCACTTCGCAGCGGCCGTCTGCAGCCTCGAACGCCACCCAGACGCGGTCCCCGGAAGCGGCGAGCGCCACCGGGCGATCGTCGAAGGTCGCCACCAGGTGCACACCCGATCGGCGGCCGTCCTCCTGCAGAGCGACATGCTCCAGCACCCAGGCCCTGCCCTCCGTGCGCACCCACCACGCATGAGAACCCGAGCTCGCACTCACCGCCGGCGGCTCCGGATCCGCCGGCATGCGCCAGGCCAGCGTCACCACCACCAGCGGCACGATCCACCGAAGCCATGGGGAGACCGCCGCAGCACGCATCATGGCGACGACTCCCGAAGATCGCGGACCTGGTCGGGATGCAGCACGTCGCGAAGCACCTTCAGGTCGAACAGGCGGTCCTTCATGCGGTCGGCCTGCGTGCCGGGGGCATCCCAGAACACCTCCCAGAGCGCGTCCTTCCGCTCGGGCAGACGAAACCGCGTGGTTCCCGCAACCTCGGGCCACGCACCGGGCGGCAGGCCGGCGACCTCCACGCTCAGGGGCCTCGCATGCTCGGCCTGCATGAGCACGGCGTTCCGGGCGTCGAGCAGCTGCACCTGGGTGGGCAGCGCACCAGGCCGCGGCACCCGAACCCGCGTGGCGAACCAGGCGCCCATGGCCCGATCACGCTCCCAGCGGATCCAGGGCTCGCCCCCGTCGCCGGCGAGCTCCACGCGGGCGCTCTGCGGCCACGCGGTCACCCCGAGAAGTTCCAGCAGGCTCTCCGGCGCCAGGAACGAGAGCATGTCAGGCGGAAGCGGATCGCCCCGCCGGCCGATCACCAGCTGCGTGGGCCTGGACTCCAGCCGGAACACCCACCATGCCTGCGGGTCCGCGCCCGACCATGCGAAGCGCTCCCCCAGCTTGTCCATGCGCAGCGCCACGCGTCCGCCGCCCTCGCGCCAGGCCAGGTCGAGCTGCGTCTGCTCGTGGTGATCGCCCTGCTCGTCCTTCCAGTGGATCTCGGCGCTGCCCCGGCTGGCGAAGTCGCGCAGCGCCCGGACCCGCTCGCTCTGGGCATGGACGAATTCGGAGGCCGGGGCCGCAGCCGCGGCATGCGGAACGGTGGCCGTGGGTGACGGGTCGGGGCCGGCGGCACAGCCGCACAGGCCCGCGGTCACCGCCAGCACGAACCACTCACGCATCGAAGGAGACCACGGCGCCCAGCTCGTCCGCGAGGGTGGCGATGGCCTCCTCGTCCAGCTGCGGGCGAACCACCGCGGTGGCGGGCGCGCCCTCGGCATCTCCGCGGCGAGCGAACAGCCAAGTCTCGCGACCTTCCTGCTGGTCCACACGCAGGTGCCGGAGGCGCTTCTTCCGCAGCAGGATCATGGCCAGCAGCCAGCGCACCGCCACACGGTTGGGACGGTCGTCGTCGGCCAGGCGGTCGAAGACCTCCTCGATGGCCTCGTCGTCGAGCACCAGCCGCTTGCGTGCGTCGGCCTCGGGCATGACGGTCTTCCACCAGCAGAGCAGCCCCTCGGGCCGGGCCCCCGCCGCCCAGGCCGCGGTGCTGAACTCCAGGCGCTCGAAGCCGCCTTGACCGTTGTCGCGCACGGCCGTGACGCAGGGCGTGCCCGCGGGCAGCGCTTCGCCGGACGCGGCGCAGACGAAGGTGGGCTTGCCGACGGGAATGGTGGTCGCATCTCGGCTCATTTCCATGGATCCTAGCGATCCGGGCGGCGGGTGCGCGGTACAGTCGGCCCGTGTTCAACCGGCTGTTCCAGCTCTTCCGAGGAAGCGATCCGCTCAGCGTGGCGGTGGAGATGGTGGTCATCTTCGCCGGCGTGCTGGTGGTGCTCCGCTTCCTGCAGGGCACCCGCGGGGCCGGCGTGTTCAAGGGCGCCATCATCCTGGTGGCCGTGCTGCTGCTGGGCATCCGGTTCGCGGGCCTCTTCAGCGAGAGCTTCGCCCGGCTGCGGTTCCTGAGCGAGGGCCTGCTGGGGGCCATCGCCGTCTTCCTGCTGGTGGTCTTCCAGCCCGAATTGCGGCAGGCCATGGTGCGGATCGGACAGACCATCGTGCCCAGCGAACGCCGGAACATCGACCCGCTCGTCGACTCGCTGGAGGAGGCCGTGGAGTTTCTCAGCCGCAACCGCTTCGGCGCCCTCATGGTGATCGAGCGCGGCACCAGCCTGGCGGGACTGGCCACCCAGGGCGTGGTCATGGATGCGCGGGTGAGTGCCGCCGCTCTGGAGAGCATCTTCTGGCCCAGCAGCCCGCTGCACGACCTGGCCGTGGTCATCCGCGGCGAACGCATCGCGGCGGCCAGCGTGCAGCTGCCGCTCACCGAGGAATCGGGTCGTCAGCGCCTGGGGGCCAGGCACCGCGCCGCCGTGGGCGTGACCGAGGAGTGCGACGCGCTGGTGGTGGTGGTGAGCGAGGAGAACGGGTCGATCCGCGTGGCGGAGAACGGGCGCCTGAGCGACCCGGTGCCGCAGGCCGAATTCGCCGACCTGCTGCGCCGCAAGCTGAGCCGGCCGCGCCGCCGCGGGCAGCAGAGCGTGATCGGCGCGGTGGTGGGCACGCTCGGCGGCGTGGACGCGCCCGCCCTGCCGACGCCGGGCATCGACGAACCCGCGCCCGTCCCGGCACCCGAGCCGACGGCCGAACCCCTGGAGACGGCCGGCACCCTGGACTCCGAGGAAGACGGCGTGGAGCGGAAGACGGCCTGACATGCAGGACTGGAAAGGCACCATCTCCACACTGGTGGTCGCGGCCGTGGCCACCCTGCTCATCTGGACCTGGGCCGCGGACCGCACACGCGAAGTGCGCTCGCTCACGGGAACTTTGCTGCTGCGCTCGGCCGAGCCCACGAAGCAGTTCGTGGACCCGGCCCAGCCGCAGCCGATCACCGTGAACTTCAAGGGCAATCCCGCCTCCCTGGCCAGGCTCCAGTTGGCGTTGGAGCAGGGTCTGGTGGTCACCGTGCCGGCGGGCGAGGCGGGACTCCGCTCCATGCCGCTCGACGCGCTGCTGGATTCGAGCGAGGAGGTCCGCGCCACGGACGCCAGCGTGATCTCCGTGCGGCCCCTTCGTCTGGAGGTGCGCACCGGCGCCATGGTGCCCGTCCGCATGACCGTGGTCCCACGCTCCTCGCTGGTCTCCCTGCTCGACGACGCCCGGATCGAGCCGCCGGAGGTGCAGGCCCTGGTTCCCGAGACCGTGGCGGAAGCGGCCAGCCGCGAATCCGCCGAGGCGTTGATCGACGCGCGCAACCTTCCCGAGGGCTCCACGCAGCAGACGGAGGCACCGCTGCGTGCGCCGGACGCCCTCAAGCTTCAGCCGGGTCAGGTGGTCTTCACGCCCGATCGCGTGAAGGTCCAGTTCACCGTGGCCGGACGGAGCCGTTCCGCCACGCTGCCCACCGTTCGAGTGGAGATCGCGGGCGCTCCGGAGGACCTGGAGGGCTTCGACGTGGGCTTCCCGGAAAAGGGCGATGTCCTTCGCGACGTGGTGCTCACCGCCCCAGGCGGTGCGCTCGAGGGCGTGGAGGATGGTTCGATCCGCGTGGTGGCCATCGTGCACCTCTCCCAGGAGGACCTGGCCCGCCGGGTGCCGCAGAAACCGGTCAGCGCCTGGGTGTTGCCGCCCGGGGTTTCGGTGGAGAGCGTGTCCGGCAAGGCGCCGGGCAGCGTGTCCGTGCCGCTGAAGATCGCGCCGCGCCTCGCCCCCGAGGACTCCAAGCCCCCCGCCGAGGGCGCGGCGCCCGCACCGGCTCCCGCCGGCGGCTGAGATCCCCTTCGATCGCGCGTCAATCCGACACGCGCACCGCGTGCCAGAGCTTCTTGCCGCGCCGCAGCAGGATGGTCCGTCCGTGCATCAGGTGCGCGGCCGTCAGTCGCGCGTCGGCAGAAGCCTTCTCCCCGTTCACGCTCACCGCACCAGCGCCAAGGAACTCGCGCGCCTCGCGCTTGCTGGCGGCCAGCGAGGTGGTCGGCAGCA
>CAIOTP010000270.1 GCA_903861235.1 uncultured bacterium
ACGAAGGGCTCCACCTCGGGGTTGAGCAGCTTCTCCTTCGTCTGGTTGTTGAAGGTCGGGTTGCGCAGCTTCACGCTGACCACGGCGGTCAGGCCCTCTCGAAGGTCGTCGCCCGTGGGGACGAAGTCCTTCTCCTTGAAGAGGCCCATGCGCTTGCCGTCGCCGTTGATGGCCCCGGGGAGCGCCTTGCGGAACGCGGTCACATGCGTGCCGCCGTCGCGGTTGGGAATGTTGTTGCCGAAGGCGAGCAGGTTCTCCGCCATGGCGTCCGTGTACTGCAGGGCGATCTCCGCCCGCATGCCGCTGTCGGCGTCATCCCGCCGGATGGCGATGACCGGACTGCTGGTGGCCTTGCTGGCGTTCAGGTGCTTCACGTAGCCGGCCAGGCCGCTCTCGTCGAAGAAGGTCTCGTCGCGCACCTTGCCGCTGGCGTCCACCCGCTCGTCGAGCAGGCGGATGCGCACGCCGGGGTTGAGGTAGGCGAGCTCGCGCAGACGGTGCTGCAGGATCTCGTAGCGCAGGTGCGTGTCGGGAAAGATCTCGGGATCGGGCCGGAAGCTGATGCGGGTGCCGCTGCCGGTGCCCTGGCGGGGCTGGTCCACCTTGTGCAGGGGCTCGCTCACCACGCCGCGCTCGAAGCCGATGCGGTGCACCGTGCCCTGCTTGAGCACTTCCACCTCGGTCCACTCGCTGAGCGCGTTCACGCACTTCACGCCCACGCCGTGCAGACCGCCGGAGACCTTGTAGGCGCCGCCGTCGAACTTGCCGCCCGCGTGCACCTCGGTCAGGATCACCTCGACCGCGGGGCGACCGTTGATGGCGGGGTTCTCGTGCTTCATGGGGTCCACGGGCATGCCGCGGCCGTCGTCGGTCACGGTGCAGCTGCCGTCCACGCCGAGCACCACGGTCACGCTGGTGGCGTAGCCGGCCATGCACTCGTCGATGGCGTTGTCCACGCACTCGTAGACCAGGTGGTGCAGGCCTTCGAGACCCGTGCCGCCCACGTACATGCCGGGACGCTTGCGGATGGCCTCGAGACCCTCGAGGACCTGGATGTTTTCGGAGGTGTACTTGGTCTCTTCCGGGCCATCGGAGGCCGGCGACTTGGCTGACTTGGTCATGCTGGACACGGCGTGTTGGGGGCTCTTGAGGGGCCTCTGCAGAGGCCCGGTGTGGGGGTCCGGAAAGGGGTTCGTCCGGATCATTTCCGACAGGCCCGCATTCTACGCGAAACGCCGGAAAATTGCCCATGAAACAGCCTTTTCTCCGGGCGGAATCCGGCGGGATTTTCGAGGCGTTTCCGGCGGGCGGTCACATGCCCTCGTGAATCCCGTCGTAAAGTGTGCAGTCGGTCCGGAACGCGGTCCGATCCAAGCAGCCGCAGGCAGGTCCAGCCGAATGAAGGAGCCAGAACCCAAGTCCCATGCGCTCGACGCCGTGCTGAACGGCGTGCGAGGCATCTCGCGGCGCGGATTCCTGGCGTTGGGAACCCTGGCTGCGGTGGGCTGCGCCACTTCGAACCAGAGAGCCCGCAAGCTCCCGGATCCGGTCTGGGAGGGCGTTGCGCCCAAGCCGGCGGTCTGCCCGCCGGTCATTCCCAACAAGCGGGGCGACATGGCGTTCGTGCTGGACCGTGCCGCATGGACGCGAGGGCTCCCTGATCGCTCGAACCTCAATCCCATGCTGCCGGTGCGATACATCACGCTGCACCATGACGGCATGAGCCCGTTCCTGGCCAAGGACCAGGCCAGTGCCGCGGCCCGCATCGAACTGATCCGCGTGAGCCACCGGGGCCATGCCTGGGCCGACATCGGCTACCACTTCGTGGTCGACCGTGGCGGCCGTGTGTGGGAGGGTCGTGACCTGAAGTGGCAGGGGGCCCACGTGAAGGATCACAACGAGGGCAACATCGGCATCTGCTGCCTCGGCAACTTCGACGAGCAGAGCCCCAGCGACGAGCAGCTGGAGGCCGCGGAGCGGATCGTGGCCTGCCTCATGGACAAGTACCGTGTGCCGGTGAGTCGGGTGCGCAGCCACCAGGAGTGGCAGGGCGCTCGAACGGCGTGCCCCGGGCGGAGCCTGCAGCGGGAATTCGTGCAGATGCGCCGCAACGAACTCTCCCGCCTGGGCGTGGTCGACGAAGGCACGGCCCGGGCCTGATCCCGGTCAGCTCGCAGCGGGGGGTTCGATCGAATCGTCGGCTGGTGGCGCGGCTCCGCGAGCCGCCGCCTGGCGGTTGGCCCGGGCGCGGCGATCGTCCGCCTGCAGGCGGCGCTGGAACTCCGGATCGGCGGACTCCTGTCGATGGAGCAGCCGCCAGAGTGCCCAGGCGATCACGCCGAAGGCCAGGAAGGTGAACGCCGCTTTCACACGGACAGTGTGCCGGGCGGAGGTCCAAATGAAAAGGGGCCGCCACCCCCGTTGGGTGGCGACCCCTTTGAAAGGGTCAGGTCATGCGGGTCGCTCAGCGGCGACGACGCGAGGTGGCGAGGCCGGCCAGGCCGATCAGCGCTGCGGCGCCGGGGGCGGGGACCAGAGAGAAGTTGTCGATGCCGAGGCCCTGCGCGTTGGAGGAACCGCCCACGCCGGTGTACGTCCAGCGGAGG
>CAIOTP010000271.1 GCA_903861235.1 uncultured bacterium
ATCTCGTGGCCAATGGAAGGCTGCTGCGCGAAGGGCCGTTCGAGCGGCTGTGGATCCAGCCCGCGGCGGGGGACGCCGGCGGGGCGATCGGTGCGGCGCTGATGCATTGGCACGCCCATCTGGGCAAGCCGCGCACACCGGAGCCGTCCGACGGGCAGCATGGCTCCTATCTCGGCCCCGATCACACGGACGCCTTCATCCGTGAGCGTCTGGACGCCATGGGTGCGGTCCACGAGACGCTGGACGAGCCGCGGCTGGTGGAGACCATGGCGGAGGAACTGGCGTCCGGCCGCATCGTGGGCCACTTCTTCGGCCGCGCCGAGTTCGGCCCGAGGGCGCTCGGGCACCGATCGATCCTGGGTGACCCGCGTGATCCGAGCATGCAGCGGCGCATGAATGTCGCGATCAAGTTCCGCGAGTCCTTCCGGCCCTTCGCTCCCGCGGTGCTTCAGGGGCGGCAACGGCAGTGGTTCGAGCTGGAGGCGGAGAGCCCCTACATGCTGCTCGTGGCGCCGGTGGCGGCGGGCCGGCGAAGGCCGGTGCACGATGCTGGTGCCCGCGGCATCGACAAGCTCCGGCAGCTTCGAAGCGAGGTGCCCGCCATCACCCATGTGGACGACTCGGCCCGCGTGCAGACGGTGGATCCGCTTCGGGCCCCGCGGTTCCATGCCATCCTGTCCGCGTTCGAGCGGCGGACGGGCTGCCCGGTGCTGGTGAACACCAGCTTCAACCTCCGCGGCGAACCCATCGTGCACGATCCGGGCGACGCCTACCGCTGCTTCATGTTCACCGACATGGACACGCTGGTGGTGGGGAATCAGATCCTCCGCAAGGAGCGCCAGCCGCCCATGGAGGGGGCCGAGGCGTACAAGCGATCCTTCCGCCCGGACTGAACCGCGTACGCTGCAACCACGGCCATGAAGCGACGATCCTTCCTCTCCGAACTGACCGGCTTCGTGCTCGCGCACAAGGCGTACCTGCTGATCCCGGTGATCCTGGTGCTGCTCCTTGCCGGGCTGCTCATCCTGCTCGGCGGCACCAAGGCCGCGCCCTTCATCTACACCCTGTTCTGAACCGGCCGTGATCACCATCGACTGGCATCCAAGTTCCGCACACCTGCGCCGGTGGGCGGTGCTGACCGCGCTGGCCCTGGGGCTGGTGGGGTGTCTGTTCCGGTTCGTGGACTGGGGCGTGTTCGCGCAGGCCCGGGGACTGTCCACGGTGCTCTGGAGCTTCGGCGCATTCGCCTTGCTGACCGCCGGCACGGGCACCAGGGCGGGCATGCCGGCGTACTGGGCGTGGATGGGCTTCGTGTGGGTGGTGGGCACCGTCGTCGGCACCGTGTCGCTGGCGATCGTCTTCTACGGCGTGATCACGCCTCTGGGCCTGGTGGCTCGGCTGGCGGGGCGTGATCGGCTTCAGCTGCGGCCGCCTGCAGGAAGCACGCTGTGGGTGGACCTGCCGGTCGTGAAGCACGATCCGGAGCGGCAGTTCTAGGGGTGCCACCATGAGTGAAGCTGCACCGCGCGAAGTCGCCGAACCGAACGCTCCGCTGCCCCGGTGGAAGCGAGCCCTCTTCATGGTCATCACGCTCTCGCTGCCGCTGGCGCTGCTCGCGGTGCTGGAGATCGCGCTGCGTCTCTTCGGCTGGGGCGGCTATCCGGCGTTCATCCGACCGGTGGGGCCGCTGGCGGGTGGCGGCCAGCTCTGCCTGGTGGAACACGGTTCGTTCAAGCCCTACTTCTTCGCCAACCCCACACGGCCGGGCTACACGGAATCCCGCACCTTCGTCATGCCCAAGCCCGCGGGCACGGTCCGCATCTTCCTGGTGGGCGAGTCCGCCGCGAAGGGCTATCCGCAGCCCTCCAATCTGGCCATGAGCTCGTTCCTGCAGGCCATGCTGCAGGACGCCTGGCCCGACCGCACGGTGGAGGTGATCAATCTGGGCACCACCGCGGTGGCCAGCTTCCCCCTCATCTACCAGGTGCAGGACGCGCTCCGCTACAGCCCGGACCTGATCGTGTTCTACGTGGGCAACAACGAGTTCTTCGGGGCCTACGGCACGGCGTCGATCAACGCGTCCGGGGCGGCGCCCTCGTGGGCGTTGCCGCTCATGCGTGCGGCACGCGGGCTGGCGGTGGTGCAGGCCACCGAGAGCCTGCTGCACCGCGGTTCCGACGAGAGCCGCACGCTCATGGAGCAGATGATCGGCCAGACCTTCATTCCCGCGGATGCGTCGCTGCGTCAGGCGGCGGCGGACAACCTGCGCACCAACCTGGGTCGGATGCTGGAGCAGGCGAAGGCCGCGGGCGTGCCGTGCGTGGTCTGCACCACGGCCAGCAACGAATCGGGCATGGGTCCGCTGGGCGAGGACGACCTGCGCGGCATGGACCCGGCCCGCCAGGGGCAGTTCACGGTCGCCCTCGCCGAGGCTCTGAAGAAGGCCGTGGTGCCCTCGGAGTCCGGCGACAACGGCGTGGACTGGGCGGTGCTGGCCCGGGAGACCGCCGAGGCGGCCGAGCTGGCTCCGGGCAGCGCCATGGTCCAGTTCCGTCTGGGCACCGCGCTGGCCAACGCGGGAGACCTGAAGGGGGCGCGACAGGCCTTCCTGAAGGCGCGCGACCTGGACACCATGCCATGGCGACCCACCAGCCAGACCGAGCAGGCCATTCGCGACGCGGCGGCGGAGAACGGCGCCGTGCTCTGCGATGTCGCGGAGCGGTTTCGCGACATCAGCGAACAGGGGGCCACCGGGTGGAAGCTGCTCGACGACCATGTGCATCCCTCGCTCGAGGGTCAGGCCGAAGTGGCCCGCGCGGTGGTGAGCTGCATGTCGTCGCTGCCGGCGACGGTGTCGGTGCCCGCGTCAACGGCGGCCGCGTTGCCCTCCAATCGGGACTACGCCGATCGACTGGGCGGCAACCCCTGGGACGAATTCCGCGTGGCCCACACCATCCGCACGCTGCTCGGCGTGCCCTTCATGAAGCGGAACAACCAGGTGCAGTTCGAACGGGTGCAGAAGTGGTGCGAGGCCTTCGAGTCCGCGCAGTCGCCCGAGGTGCAGCAGGCGATGAAGGAATGGAAGACCGCCACGCCCCACGCGGGCGGCATGCGGCCGCTCACCGGCATGGTGGCCCGGGTGCTGCTGCGGAACAGGCAGGTGGAGCCGGCCATGCAGCTCTACGCCATCGCCCAGCGACAGGTGCCCGACCACACTTCGTGGCACCTGGAGTACATCTACTTCGAGCTCGCCTGCCGCGAGCAGCTGCAGGGCAAGCTGGACGAGGCCGGTCGTGCGAAGGCCGCCGACGCGATCGAGGAGGCGAAGTTCCTGCTGGCACGAGGCAGTTCCGAGAGCGGGCTGACCGAGCGCTACGCCGGGCGGCTGCACCAGCTGCGCGGCGAGTGGGCCGAGGCCATTCCGCTGCTGCTGGCGGCGCGGCCCCGGATGCGGGCCGAGGATCTGGTCGCGTGCGACCAGTCGCTCTTCATGTCCTATGTGAGGACCGGCAACCGGCCCGCCGCGGTCATGCTCTGCGAGGACGGCATGCGGAACGCGGGCCAGTTCGCGGGCCATTACCAGGCCCTCCGAGCCCAGCTCGGACCGTGAACAGGGACGGGCCTACATATGGGACGCGGCCATGGCCGCGTCCCATATGTAGGCCCGTCCCTGTTCACGGTCCGAGCTGGGCTCGGAGGGCC
>CAIOTP010000272.1 GCA_903861235.1 uncultured bacterium
CGCAAGTCCGTAGATGATCGAGGCGCCCAGCACCCCGAAGAAGCGTCGGAACGCCACGAACATGTCGGTGTAGCGCAGGTCGCCCCGGATCGCCGCGGCGCCGATCACGGCGACGGAAGCCTGCAGCGGCACCTGCACGAGCAGGCGGGTGACCAGTTGGACCAGCAGATTCAGCCCATCCAGCGCCTGGAGCGATGGCTCCTCCTGCATCTCGCGACCCAGTTCCGCCATGACGTCGAAGCCCACGGAGGGCAGGAAGGCAAGGAACCAGGTCAGTCCGATCGCCACCAGCAGGCCCCAACTCGGGCCGCGCCACGCTCGCGCCAGCTCGAACGCTCGCTCGAAACTCCACGAAACCGAAGGTTGCACGAACGGTGCTCCGCCCACCAGCAGGGGCCGGAGCATCTCGTCGGCGTCGGCCCAGCCCCACGCCTGAGCGCCCACTCGGCACACCTGCGAATCGGCGCGTAGGGTCCCCGCGGCGATCCGACCCCGCATGGCCGCCAGGTCCAGGGGTCCCTGAGCCACCCCGTCCTGCAGCACGTACCAGTTCTCGCTCATGGAATCCCCCACGTGGTTGGGCACCGGCAGGCCCGCCGCTGCGACCGCCAGACTACCAGGGGACTCACCGGGACCAGGCTCGGGACACTCCCGCTCAGCAACCGCCGGGACCGCAGCACGACGAGCCTGAGCCCCCGGACGCCAGGGGAATGCCGCAGCGATCCTTCGCCAGGCAGTCGGTGTGCTTCATTCCCAGGTGCAGCAGCAGCAGTCCCTGCTGCCGCTCGAAGCCGACCACCGGGTACTGGGAGACCACGCCACGCTCGAACTCCACCTCGACCGGCAGGTCCTGGCCTGCGAGCAGGTCGGAGGCCATGGCCAGGATCGCCGAGAGCTTGCCGGCGGCCAGCCGGTGATCCCGGTCGTCCGCCACCCAGAGCTGGAGCACGCACGCGGCGGTGGAGCGGCGCGTGCCCCCGCAGTCGATGAAACGCTTCTCCACGTGGCCCACTTCGGTCACGTGGAAATGCGCCGGGACCAGCGATCCATCCGGCAGCGCGAATCGCAGCTGGCTCGAGGGCTCCTCTCGAAGCAGGCGGTCGAATGCCGAGAGACGCATCTCGCCCATCACATGGCCTCCTTCCTGGTTCACCACTCTCCCACCATGCGCTCGTGCGGCGGCCGGCCACGATCGGCACGCGCGGCCGGCGGGTCCCACCGCGTCCGAACGAAGTCGTTCGCAGGCACGCCCTCGATCTCGATCCGGGCGCCCCGGGCCAGCAGCTGGTCCACCTGCCGCCGGCCGATCCGCACGGTGAGCGTGACCTGCCCGTCGCCGTAGTCGCGGGCCTCCACGGGGCACCGCTTCTCCAGGAAGTCCACCGTGCGGGCGTCGCGCAGAGGCACGGTCAGGCGGAGCGATCGCACCTCGCCCTTCATGCGGTCCAGCACCGAGGCGGCCAGCGTCTCCAGCCCCTCGCCCGTGCGGGCGCTGACCGCCATCAGCTCCGGGTGCCGCTCCCGCCACCAGGCCAGCGGATGGGCCGCCTTCGCGGCTCCCGTGGCGGCGTGGAGTCGGTCGACCTTGTTCAGCACC
>CAIOTP010000273.1 GCA_903861235.1 uncultured bacterium
AGCGTCCGGCGTACTCCGCCGGGGTGAGGCCCTCGATCGCCTGCACATCGATGGCGACGCGCTTCACGCCGCTCGGGCGGTTGGGTGCGTGGCGGTCCTCGATGACGGCCGTCACCTCCTGGCCGGGGCGCAGCGTGAACTTGGCCACCAGCTCGGAGGGCATGTAGGGGTCGTCCGGCGTCTCCACCAGACCGTCGGTGAACTGTCGTATCCGTCCATCGCCGCCCCCCTGGGGCAGCTCCAGGATCCCTGTCAGGGTGTTCATGCGTTTCTTTCCGGCAGTCTGCGCCGCGCTGGATGGCCCATCCATGGACCAATTGCCGACGGGCCTCGCGGGCCCGATCTCCAGGGCATGCTTTGCAGGCGTCGGGCGGGAACCCGACCCTTGAAGTGAATCAGGAACGGCGGTCCAAGTCAAGCAGTGCCGCGGCGATTCCCGCAGCCGTCCGGGCGTTGTGCAGCAAAAGAGCCACGTTGGCCCGAAGCGACCGACCTCCGGTGAGGGCGGCCAGCCGTCCCAGCAGGAAAGGCGTCACGGCCTGGCCGCGTATGCCCTTGTCGGCGGCCTCGCGCTCGGCCTGTTCCACGGCGTGGTCGAAGTCGCTCCTGGCCATGGCGTGCGTTTCCGGACAGGCCTGCACCGCCAGCACGGCGGTGGACTGGCCCAGGGACCAGTGGGCGTGCGCCGCCGCCGCGGCGGCTCGGGCGTCCGCCGCGAAGGCGCTCACGGGCAACGAAGGGTCCGCCGGGCAGGTGAAGCAGGGGAAGTGACGCGTGCCGAGCCCGATCACCGGCACGCCCAGCGTGTCCAGCCACTCCAGCGTGGCTGGAAGATCCAGGATGCTCTTCGCGCCGGCACAGGTCACCACCACGCGCGAGCGAGCCAGCGCGGGAAGGTCGGCGCTCACGTCGGGAAGGGAGGTCCATCCGCGGTGCACGCCGCCGATGCCGCCGGTGGCGAAGCTTCGGACACCCGCGGCCTCGGCGGCAGCGAGCGTGGCGGCCACGGTGAGACCACCGCTTGCACGGTCGGCTGCGCACGGCCCCAGGTCACGGGTGCTGAGCTTGCGGATCCCCTGGTCGGTGCCCAGGCGGTCGACCTCGGAGGGTTCCAGGCCGGCGAGCAGGACTCCGTCGACCATGGCCATGGTGGCGGGAACGGCGCCCGACTGCCGCACCGCCTGCTCCATGGCGCGGGCGAGCGCCACGTTGGCGGGAAGTGACCCATCCCAGGAGGGGCCGGCCACGGAGGCCAGTTCCGGCATGGGCTCCCTCGGAAGTCCATGCGTGAGGACCGCGGTCTCCAGCGCCACCACGGGCCGACCGGCCCGCAGCGCCTCCCGCACCTCGCCATGGATCCGGATCCCGTGGCCCATGGGGACTCAGCGGCGTCGTGTGGCCACGCGGCCGCCGAGCCGCTTGGGCGGCAGGCCCGTGGGCACCACGCCGCCGGGGAACTTCGTGGGGTCCGCCTCGGCGGGCACCGGCGCGGCCACCTCGAAGCGGTTGCGGGAGTGCTCGAGCTCCACCTTGCGCTTGGCCTCGAGCTCCCGCCGCGCGGTGACCTCGGCGGGCACGGGGCCCGGCTTGAAGTCCGCGTACTCCTTCCGCGGGATCTCCACGTTGGTGAGCATCTCGACGTTCGTGAGCAGTTCGCCCTGGTCGGGGCAGACGAAGGTCCAGGCGACGCCGCGACGGCCGGCGCGGGCCGTGCGACCGATGCGGTGCACATAGACCTCGGGGTCCTCGGGCACGTCGTAGTTGATCACGTGGCTGATGTCGTCCACGTCGAGGCCGCGGGCCGCCAGGTCGCTGGCCACGAGCACGCTCAGCGAGCCGCCGCGGAGCTTCTCCATGACCTTGTCGCGGGCCCGCTGGTACATGTCGCCGTGGATGGGATGGGCGTCGATGCCCTTCTTCTGCAGGTATTCCGCCACGTCGTCCACGGTGCGCTTGGTGCGGCAGAAGACCACGGTGAGGCCGGGGGTCTCGTGGGTGAGCAGGTGGTGCAGCAGGCGGCGCTTGTCCCAGTGCTCCACGCCCAGGTAGCTCTGATCCACCTGGCTGACCGTGAGGCTCTTCTCGGTGGTGACGATCTTCTCGGCGTCACGCATGTAGCTGCGCGCCAGCTTCTCGATCTCCGGGCTGATGGTGGCGCTCACGAACACCGTCTGCGGGTGCTGCTTCATGGAGCCCAGGATGCGCCGGATGTCGTCACGGAAGCCGATGTCGAGCATGCGGTCGACCTCGTCGAGCACCGCCACCTTCACCTTGTCGTAGGGCAGCATGCCGCGCTCGTGCATGTCCATGACACGGCCCGGGGTGCCCACGATGATGGCGGGACCCTTGTTGAGCTTGGTGGCCTGGGCGTTCACGGAGTGACCGCCGTAGACCGCCACCACCGCGTGGCCGCTGTGCCGGGCGAACTCGTGGAATTCCTTGGCCACCTGGATGGCCAGCTCGCGGGTGGGCACCAGCACCAGTCCACCGAACGCCGCCTCCTTGGGGATGCGGGCCAGCATGGGCAGGGCGAAGGCGGCGGTCTTGCCGGTGCCCGTCTTGGCCTGTCCCAGGCAGTCGCGGCCGCTGAGGGCCACGGGCAGCAGGGCGGCCTGGATCTTGGTCGGGTGCTCGAACCCCTTCTCCTGGAGGGCCTGGAGGACGGGGGCGGGCAGACCCAGGTCGGCGAACCGCCTGGACGTGTCGAAGGTCTCGGAACTTGCCATGAATTCTTCCAGGGGTGATGGTACGCGACGCCCGAAGTCGATACAAAGCCGCGTCATGCAGCCGCGGAGCGAAGTGCTGGTCGACCTGTCGGCGCTGGACCACAACCTGGCCCTGATGCGTTCGCTGCTCGCCCCGGGCACGCGTCTGGGCGCGGTGGTGAAGGCGGATGCCTACGGCCTGGGTGCCGCGCGCATCGCTCGCCGCATGGCCGGGGTGGTGGACATGCTCATGGTGTTCAGCCTGGAGGAGGCCGAGGTGGTTCACGCGGCCGCGCCGGGCACGCCGTCGCTGATCCTCATGCCCGTGCACCAGATCGAGCCGGGCAGCCCCGCGCACGGCATGCTGCTTCGAGGGCTGCTCCATCTGGCGCTGCACGACGCCGCGCAGCTCACGGCTTTGGAGCGCCTGGCGGAGGCCCTGGGGGTGCAGATGCCGTTGCACCTGGAGATCGACACCGGCCTGGGGCGCGGTGGTTGCCTGCCCGCCGAGGCCACGCTGCTGGCAGGTCGCCTGGCGGGCTCCCGCTCGCTTCGGCTGGCCGGCGTGTTCACGCACTACGCCAACGCCGGCGGCAGCGAGAGCGGCACCGACCTGCAGCGGGCTCGATTCGAGGCGTGGATCGCGGGCACGCGTCTGCCCTCGGACTGCCTGGTGCACTCCTCGAGCACCTACGCCGCCATCCGTCACGAGCGCTTCCACCACCAGATGGTTCGCATGGGCCTGGCATGGACCGGCCTGGCCTTCGACGGCACGCGCGACGGCAAGTTCCTGCCTGCGGTGCGAGGGCTTCGGCCCGTGTTCAGCTGGCGAAGTCGCGTCATGCAGTCGCGCCGACTTCCGGTGGGCGCCACGGTGGGCTACGGGAGCCGTTGGGTGGCACGCACGCCGAGCACCATCGGCCTGGTGCCGGTGGGTTACGCCGACGGATACCCGCTTCTGCCCATGGATCCTCGGACGCTTCGGCCCGCCCACGCGGAGCGAAGGCAGGTGCGGATCCGGCTGGGCCAGGGCGACGCATCGGCCTGGTTCGCGGTTCCGGTCATCGGTGCGGTGAGCATGGATCAGATCGCCATCGATCTCTCGGCCGTGGCGGAGCGGCTGCCCGAATGGGGCCTGCACGCGGAGGTGGAGATCGTCTCGGGTGATCCGCAGGCTCCCAACCATGCCGCCCGCGTGGCGGCCATGACCGGCCAGCACGCCTACGAACTCATGTGCCGGATTCCGCCGCGCGTTCCCAGGCGATCCATCGTGAACGAGGAGCCCGTGCGGGTTCCGGTGCAGGAGCCGGCGGCCAGTCGGGCCGCGTCCTGAGCAGGATTTCGCCTCGGGCGGGGGCATCGCCTACAGTGCGGCCCATGCAGGTCACGCTCCAGAAACCCGTCGAGACGGCCGTTTCCGACGCGGTCGAGGTGACCCGCCTGGGCGTGGTGCGGTACCTGAACACCCGACCGCTGATCGCCGGTCTGGAGGGCCTGGCCGACCTTCGGCTCAGGCCCGAGGTGCCCGCGGATCTGGTGGGGGCGCTCGAGCGAGGCGAGGTGGATGCCGCGCTCTGCTCCAGCATCGACTACCAGCGCAGCGAGAAGGACCTGATCATCCTGCCGGTGGGGCTGCTGGGGTGCGAAGGTCCCACGCTGACGGTGCAGGTGTTCTCGCGCGTGCCGCTCGATCGCGTCCGTCGTCTGCACGCCGACATGGACAGCCACACGAGCCGCGTGCTGGCCCAGCTGGTGCTGGCCGAGCGGTGCGGGCGCGCTCCGGAGATGGTCGACCTGGCCGGCGAGGCGGACGCGGTGGAGGAGGCGGTGCTGCTCATCGGGGACAAGGTGGTGCTGCAGCCTCCGTCCGAGACCGACTTTCCGCACCGGCTGGATCTGGGCGATGCCTGGCACCGCATGACCGGTCTGCCGTTCACCTTCGCCTGCTGGATGGCGCCGCGGCCCGCGGACCAGGCCCAGGCGTCGCGGCTGGCCACGCTGGCCGCGGTGCTGGACCACCAGCGGCGCCGCAACTTCTCGCGACGAGCTTCGCTGGGCGCCGTGGAGGGACCTCGTCGGGGCTGGCCTGCGGAACTGGCGGTGCGGTATCTCTGCGATCGGCTCCGCTTCGAGTGGACCGATCGGCACCGGCAGGGGCTCGAGCTCTTCTGGCAGCGTGCCGCGGCGGCGGGCTGCCTGGCCTCGTGCCGACCGCTTCACACGTTGGAGGCCTGGTGCCCCCGCGGGCCCGGTTGAGACTGGCCGCCTCGGCGGCGCTCGAGCGGCAGCTGGAATTCGCCGGTGAGGACGCCATTCGTCGCATGGCGATGCGCTGCGAACGCGCGGCCAGGCAGGTGGCTCGTGACGCCATGTGCAGCGAGGCGTGGCTCATGGAGACCGTGACGGGTGTCCGGGGCAGGGACGCCGATCGATCGTCCTCTCTCGTGGGTGCGGCGGTGGCCATGGATCTGGCGGCGCTCGCCCTTCGCTTCTCCAGCCGCGCACCGCTGCAGACTTCGGACCTGCCTGGCGGTGCCGTCACTCTGGTGGAGGCGGCCCGGCAGCTGGGCGTGACGCCGCGGTCGCTGCAGCGATGGCGACGCCAGGGCCTGGCGTGCGTCCGGGTGCACACCCCCCGAGGTCCACGATCGGGCCTCTCCGGCGAGGCCGTGGCATGGTGCCGGGAGCGGCTGCTGAACCATGTGAAGGCCAGGAAGCGCGATCCCTCACGCGGCGAGCGGTTGGCCCAGGAGGTGGCTCGCGAGGCGACCGCAGGCGGCTCGCTGCACGCGGTGGCACGCCGCGTGGCTGCGGCCACGGGGGTCTCGGTGGCCACCGCGAGGCGGGCGGTGGCCTCGGCCGAGCGGAAGGGGAGCGTGGCCAGGTTGGAGCGACGAGCGTCCATCGGCGCGGCCCGCAGGGCTCTGGCCTGGCGCGCCTGGCGAAGGGGTGCGCCGCTGGAGACCCTGGCCACCGAACTGGGCCGCGACACCGCCACCACCATGCGTGCGGTGCGTCGGGAGCGGCGTGACCGGCTGCGCACGCTGCGGCTGGATTCGAAGCCGCTGCCCACCTTCGCTCGGGCGGACGCCGAGGCCACGCTGCTGGCGCCGCGTTGCGTGCGGGCCGATCTGCCCGTGGAGCCGTGGCCCGCGATGGCGGAAGCCTTCCTGCACGCCTTCCGGGAAAGGCCCGGCCATGATCGTCCGCAGGCCACCGATGTGCAGCGGCTGGTGGCCCTTCGCTTCCTGCTGTGGAAGTCGGCGGCGGAGATCCGCACGCTGCACGGCTCCGATCCCGGCGCCGCCGTGGATCGTGTGGAGACCCTGCTGCGCTGGGCGGCTCGCCTGCGGCTGGCGTTGGTGGAACGCGCCTTGCCGGGCGCCATCGGCCGGCTTCGTGCCCTGCGAGGTGGTCGCCTGGAGGGCCTTCCGCCCGCGTCGATGCGACGTGCGATCTCGGCGGCGGCCCTCTCGGCCTGCCGTGCGGTGGATCACGCGATGGAGAACGAGATGGCGATGGAGCGGCCGCGACTGGCCAGGCTGGCGGCCATGGAAGTGGAGCGACTGCTCGCAGGTGCCGCGTGGCTGCGCCCCGGCACGGCAGGCCGGGAAGCCGCGGTGGAGATTCCCGACTCGCTGCGAGACCGTTGCGTGCCGTGGTGCGGCGTGGTTCCGTTGCGCGACGACCTGGCGGCCTCGGCGCAGGCTTCCAGGCATCCGGGCGCGACCCTGCTGGTCCGCCGCATGGGCTGGGATGCTCGCGCACCCGGCACCCCCGAGCAGGTGGCCGCCGCCGCCGGCCTGGATCTGCGGATGGCGGCGCGGCGCACAGCAGAGGCCTTTCGGGCCCTTCGTGGCACCGCCGGCTGAAGCCGGAATCAGCGCTTGCTGAACTGGAAGCGACGACGGGCGCCGGCCTGACCGTACTTCTTGCGCTCCACCTTGCGGGCGTCGCGGGTCAGCATGCCCTGCTCACGCAGGACCGGCTCCTGGTTGGGGTCGTACGCCATGACGGCTCGGGCCAGGCCCAGCAGCACGGCACCGGCCTGACCGGTGACGCCGCCGCCGGCACAGGTGGCCTTCACGTCGATGGCACCCTTCATGCCGGTGCGCTCGAGCACGGCCATGATGTTCTTGCGGTCACGCTCGAGCACGAAGAAGGACTCGAACGGACGGTCGTTCACCTGCATCTCGCCCTTGCCGGGCTTCACCCGCACGCGGGCCGTGCTGGTCTTGCGGCGGCCGATGGCCCACCACCAGCCGAAGCGGTCGGCCGGCTGCTGGGCACGCACGGGGCGGGTGGCGGGAGCGGTGGTGGCGTCGGTCGGGATCATGCGAGTCTCTCGGGGGTTCAGCGGGCGGTGCGGCGCGACTTGACCACCAGGGCCTTGGGCTGCTGCGCCGTGTGGGTGTGCTCGCCGCCGGCGAACACGCGCAGGCGGCGGCGCATCTTGCTGCCCAGCGGACCGCGAGGCAGCATTCGGATGATGGCTTCCTCCACCAGCACGACGGGGTCGTTCTGCAGGAGGGTCTTGTAGGTCCGCACGCGGAGGCCACCGGGGTAGCCGCTCCACTTGCGAAGGGTCTTCTGCTCGGCCTTGCGACCGGTCAGGGCGACCTCGGCCGCGTTGGTGACCACCACCGCCTCGCCGCAGTCGACGTTGGGGGTGTAGTCAGGGCGATGCTTGCCCATCAGCACGGTGGCGACCTGGGTGGCCAGGCGACCGAGCACCTTTCCCGAGGCGTCGACATGACGCCAGGTGAGGCGGTTGGATCCGGGCTTGATGAAGGTGGTCTGGCGAGGCATGTCGGTGTTCCTTGGGCCCGCTGGGGGCAGAACGGCAAATGATAGAGAAAGCGGGTTTTGTGTCAAGGGGTTGGGGGGTGTCGGACCCGGGCGACTCACGCTGCTAGCCTGCGAAAATCATGCCGGAACGCCTCCGAAACGCCCTTGTCTGGTTCCTGATCGTGCTGCTGCCGGTGGTCTGGATCGGGTTGGGGGCCCTGGAGGCCGAGCCGTCCCCGGAGGCGGGGGCCCGCCCCCAGGTGGGCAGCATGACCCAGATGCAGGGTCGCATGGCTGCGATGCTGGGTGGGCAGGCGCTGGCGGCGGAGGACCCGCTGGGGACGCGGCCCATGGCCCGGCTGGCCGCCGCCATCCTGTTGGCACGAGCGGGCGATCGAGAACGTGCCGAGGCGCAACTGGATGCCGCCGCCGAGAGCCCGCAGGCTCCGGAGCCCGAACTGCTCGCGACCGTCCGCACGCTGGTGCAGGCGTGGCCATCCGAGCGGGGCACGCAGCACCTGCTTCCACAGGGCACGCTCACCGAAGCGCAGTGGACGCTGCTGGATGAACGCATGGGCTGGTTCGGTCGACTGGCCCGCGCGGAATTGACCGCAGACCCTGTGCTCCAGAAGAGTCATGCGGAGGACCAGAACTGGCTGTTCATCGGACTGTTCGCCGTGGGCGGCTGGTTCCTGATGGCGGGTGTGGTCGGTCTCGCGCTGCTCGTGACGGTGGCGATCCTGGCCGGCAGTGGTCGAATCCGGAGCGGCCTGGAGCCCATGCCGCCCATGCACACGCTGCTGGGCGAGACGTTCGTGGTCTGGATGGTGCTCTTCCTGGGCATTCGCCTGGTGGCGGGGCTGGTGCTCACGGAAGCCTCGGATGGCGGCGCGCTCTGGACGGCTCTGGCCTTCAACTTCGCGTCGTTGGCGGCGCTGGCGTGGGCGACGCTTCGCGGAGCGGCTTGGCGGTCTTTCCGCACGGCCGTGGGTCTCCACATGCCCGGGAGCGTGCTGCGTCTGGCGTGGATGAGCGCCTGCAGCTACGCCTGCGCGCTCCCCTGCATGGCGGCGGGCCTCCTGCTGGGTGCGCTGCTGAGTTCGGTGAGCGACCGGAGCTTCCAGGACGTCAGCCACCCGGTGCAGGACATGCTTCCGGGCGCGGCCGCCTCGGCACGCCTGGCCCTCTTCCTGCTGGCGGTGGTGGCGGCCCCCGTGGTGGAGGAGATCGCCTTCCGAGGCCTGCTGTAC
>CAIOTP010000274.1 GCA_903861235.1 uncultured bacterium
GACGGCACGCTGCGGCGCGAGGAGATCGACAAGGTGGAGCTGGTGGCGGTCAACAACCACCTGGATCTGGCGCTGGTGAAGATCAGGCACCCGGACGGCAAGCCCTTCGCGTACGCACCGGTGCAGCGAGAGGAGCGCCTGGAGATCGGGCAGCCGGTCTTCGCCATCGGCAACCCGCTGGGTCTGGAGCGCACGCTCACGCAGGGGGTGATCAGCACCACGCAGCGGAGCTTCGACGGCCTGACCTACATCCAGACCGACACGCCCATCAACCCCGGCAACTCGGGTGGACCGCTCTTCAACACCCGCGGCGAGGTGATCGGCATCACCAACATGGGCATGCGAGCCGGCGAGGCGCTGGGCTTCGCCATTCCCAGCCGGTACGTGAAGGACTTCATCCGCAACCGGGAGGCCTTCAGCTACGACCGCAGCAACCCCAACGCCGGCCACAACTATCACGACGGCCCCGCGCGGTCCAGGTTCGACACCCCGGCCGAGCTGCTCGACGGCAGCGGCGGGACCTGAGCACGCACGCCATCCGGAGCTCCGCCATGAAGCGACACCCGCTCGCCGCTCTTCTCTGCCTCGCGGCCGCGCTGGCCGCCCGGGCCGCCGACCTGGTCACCATGGAGCAGCTCGCTCCCCGGGACAGCTGGCTGGTGGTCGGCGTGGACGATCTCGACGCCGCCCGCGGCCGGTGGGATCGCACGCCGGCGCTCCGGTGGTGGAACAGCGAGGCGGTGCAGAAGCTGGTCAAGGGGGCCCTGGACGAGTCGCGCGAGATCTCCCGCAAGCGACTGCAGGAGCTCGGCGTGGCCGAGGACGCCTGGAGCGCGCCCAAGGTGGCCGGCGGCGCCATGTACGCGGCACGCGACGAGGATCTGGACAGCGACCAGGCGCACTTCCTGCTCTATGCCGAATGGGGCGAGCACGCCGACGGGGTGGCCGCCATCTTCGACGCGGTCCTGGCCGAGCAGGACCGCCGCAAGGCAGGCACCACCAAGTCGGTCGAGATCCGGGGCCGCAAGGCCGTGCAGATCTCGGTGAAGCCCGAGGCGCCCAAGCCCGAGGTGGGCCAGGATGGCCGCCCGCGCCGCCCGCGGCCGCGCCGCGGCGGTCTCTTCGGTGAAGGCGGCACCTTCCAGCATGTCGAGCACATCTGGTACGTGCGTGACGGTTCGCGTTTCCTGCTGGGCAGCCGCGAGTCCGAACTGGAGGAGGCGCTGGGCGTGCTCGAGGGCCAGGCCCTGAAGGGCGTGGCCGAGGACCAGGACTTCCGCGCCGCCCTGGAGCAGGTGGGCCGAGGCGACGGCTGGGCCGTGCTGCTGACCGGTCCCATGCAGCGCGTGGCCGGCGTGGCGGGCCCGCAGTTCACCTTCGTGCAGCCCATGATGACCACGCTCTTCGGCGAGGTGAAGGCGTACGGGTTCGGTCTCCGGAGCGACGAGCCTCAGGCGCAGTTCGAACTGCTGCAGGGGATCGTGGTGCAGGGGGAGCGGCAGGGGCTGATGTCGCTGCCCGGGCCGGTCACGCCGGTCTCGGCGCCGCCCAAGTTCGCCGCGGGCGACGCGCTGGGATACGGACGCATGCAGCTGCAGTTCCGTGACCTGATGAAGGTCGTCGACACCGCGGTCGCCAGTCTGCCGGAGGAGCTGGCGGAGAACTTCGAGCCCACGCTGCAGCAGTACGGACCGGACCTGCGCAAGGCCTTCGACGCCATGGGGCCCGAGATCCATGTGGTCACGCGGCAGGACCGTGCCCAGGGCGCGGCCGCCGACGCGGAACCGCAGGCGGTGTACGCGGTGGCCTGTCGGGACGAGCAGGCGGTCACGGGCATGCTGAACCTGTTCCTGCCCGAGGCGGGCTTCGAGCCGCGGGACTTCAACGGCAACACCATCTTCTCCGCGGAAGGCGCGGAGGTGAGCATGGGCTTCGGCGGCGGCATGTTCCTGATGGGCAGCAGCGCCATGGTGGAGCAGTGCCTCCGCGGCAGCGAGGGCACGCTGGGCGAGACGGCCGCCTGCCGGCAGGCCATGACCGCCGCGGGAAGCGAGCCGGTGATCGGCTGGGGCTACACGGACCTGGTCGCGTCGCTCGAGGCCTCGCGCGAGGCGCTCGTGGAGATGGCCGCTCGCGCCGAGCGCAGCGCCGTGCCCAAGTCGCAGCGTGACATCGCCGGCGACGCAGGGCTTCAGCTGCCGGAGGGGCTGGCGGAGAAGCTCAAGGACGTGGACCCCAAGACCTTCGCGGAGGGCTTCGGCCCCTCGCAGTGGGACATGCGACCGGTGTCCAACGGGCTGCTGACTCGTTTCAGGCTGCTTCGCCCTGCGGCGGAGTGAGCCCGCACAGGAAGGCGAGCGTGACCGCGGTGAAACGCGCCGGATCTCCGGCGCCGGGCTCGTCGTGCCGGTCGCCGGGCAGCGTCAGCAGCGTGCCGTGAGGCAGCGAGGCGATCACGCGTTCCGCATCGGACACGGGCGAGATGGGGTCGCCCTCGCAGGCCACCACCAGCACAGGCGCCTGCAGACCGACCACATCCGCGTCCAGCGGTCCGTCCATGCGGCCGCAGACCCGCAGCAGTCTCAGCGCCAGCGGCGCGAAGGGCCAGGCCGGCAACTCGCGAAGGGTCAGGCGTCCGGGAATGGGCGAACCCACGTCCAGGTAGGGCGCCAGCGCGATCACCCCGGCCACCGGCGTGCCCCGGGACTGCGCCAGCGTGGCTCCTCGCAGGGCCACGCCGGCGCCGAGCGAGTGACCCATGAGCGCCAGCGGCAGGCCGGGTCGCCGGGCATGGATCTCGTGCAGCATGGCTGCGGCGGCCTCGGGCTCGCGCACGCCCACCCAGCTGGTGCGCGCCGCATGTTCGCCGTGGGCCGGCAGGTCGGGCAGCCAAGCCTCGCTCACCTCGGGCAGCAGCGGAAGCACACGCGAGAGCGAATCCCAGCGGGACCGGCCCCAGCCGTGCAGCACCAGCAGCACCGGGGCCTTCGGTCCGCCGCCGCCCTGCAGCCGCCATGCGGGGCAGGGCACGCCATCGAGCCCGGGCAGGTGCACTTCCTCGGATTCCACGCCCGCGGCCGCCGGATCGCCCGGTCGGCCCGACGCGAGCGCCCACGCGAAACCCTTGCGAGGCGGGTGAGCGGCGTCCCAGGCGATGGTGAACGCGCCCCAGAGCGTGAAGAGCAGCAGCGCCCCCGCCAGCAGCAGGGGCAGGCCCAGCCACGGGCTGATCACGACGCGCTGCGGTGCACCGCGGCCACCGCCTCGGCGGCCAGGCGGCGCGCCATGTCGACCCGCTCGTCGGTCTCGGAGGCCAGACGGGACGCCGCTTCACGGTCGGTCATCGAGGGCAGGTTCACGCGCACGTTCCACGCCGCGGCATCGGCGGCGGCGGCGGCCAGGTTGGCGGCGATGGCCAGGTCGCTGCCCAGACGAGGGTTCGTCCGCTCCGACAGGGCGTGCAGCACTTCGGCGGCGCTGGCGGCGCCCTTCACGATGGCCCGCGGAGCCTCGATGGCCTCCGCCAGCGCCCCGGGGAAGTCCCGCTCGCGGGTCGGGTCGCCGGCAGGGAGCTTCCAGAGTGCGGCCAGCTTCGCATAGGCGGTGGCGTCGCGGTCGGCCAGCTGAAGGGCGCTCTCACGAAGGGCGTCCAGCCGCGACAGCGCGACGGTGTTGTGGCTCTCGTGCGCCGCGAACGCCGCACGGCCCACCGTGTATCGGAGCACCATGGCACCCAGCGCCGCGGCGTGAGCCAGCGTGACGGCCGCCACCGCGCCGCCACCGGGCGAGGGCACCTTGTCGGCCAGCAGCGCCGCGAACCGCCCCACAGGCATGTCGGCGAAGGCCTGGCTCACGAGCGCAGCTCCGCGGCCAGCCGCTTCTGCAGCAGGGCGGTGAGCGAGGCCACCGTGGGCTCCACTTCCTCGCGTCGCAGCGTGCCGTCGGGCTTGCGGAACACCAGACGCATGGTCAGGCTCTTGCGGCCGGCGCCCACCTGCTTGCCGCGATAGGTGCCCACGAACGCGAGCGACTCCAGGTGCTCGGGCCTTGCCTCATGCACCACCTGCGTGACCTGCTCCCAGGTGGTGGCTTCCGCCACCGCGATGCTCAGATCCCGGTCGATCCCCGGGAATGCGGGCAGCGCCGCGGCCGGCCGCTCGGGCGGGAATCGGGACACCAGCGGCTCCAGCCGAAGTTCCGCCACGGCCAGCATGCCCTCCAGGCCCAGACGATCCGCGGCTTCCTTCGCCAGAAGACCCACATGTCCGAGCGGCTGTCCGTCCACGCGCACCTCGGCGGCGGGCTGCATGCCGGGCAGGGTGGCGCCGGGCTGCACCTGCACGGTCGCACCGGACAGCTCGTGGACCAGACGCTCCACCACGCCGCGGAGAGTGCGGTAGCCCTGCGAAGCGTCCTCGGCATCGGCCACCAGCGCCAATCCCGGCCACTCCTGATGGTCGCCGTCGGCGCCAAGCCGGAAGGCATGCGCCACCTCGAACAGGCGAAGTCCCGCCGAGACGCCGCGGTCGGCGTTGAGTTTGCGCGAGGTCAGCGGCCCGGTGAGCACCGCGGGCCGCAGGCAGGGCGTTCCGCCCGCGCGTTCGTCGTCCACGCGAAGGGCGTGCTGGCCCGGGCCCAGGAAGGCCTCCGCGGTGCGCTCCGTGACCAGCGCATGGGTCA
>CAIOTP010000275.1 GCA_903861235.1 uncultured bacterium
AGAGCAGCTGACTCTTAATCAGCGGGTCGTAGGTTCGAGTCCTACACGGGGCACTTCGAAGGCGGGTCGCTCGGCGGCCCGCCTTCGCCGCTTTTCTAGAGCCACCATCGGCCGGTCAGGAGCGGCAGCAGCATGGCCAGCACCAGCAGCAGGGTGACGCCCACCAGGATGGCGCGTCGACGCCGCTCGTGGTGCGGCGGCCGTCGCGCGGCGGCGTCCCCCGCGAAGCAGAAGCACCGGGGGCAGATCTCCGCATCGTGGTGCATCGGGGCGCCGCAGTCGGGGCAGAACACGCGGGCCCCGTCCGGGTCGGCCTCGTGGCCGTACCGGCGGATGTCCTCGTCGCTCGGGCCCTCGTCGCGGAGGCGCGGCATGGTCCTCAGTCTAGGATGCGGACTTCCCCGCACGAAGGAGCCCCGCATGCCTGCACTCGAGAGCACCATGATCGCCCTCGGCACCCCCATGCCCCCGTTCGAGCTGCCCGACACCCGCAGCGGCGTCGCCGTCCGCTCGCGTGACCTGGTGGGCCGACCCGTGCTGGCCATGTTCATCTGCAACCACTGCCCGTTCGTGGTGCACGTGCGCGATCAACTGGCGGCGCTGGGTCGCGAGCACGCCTCGGGTCCGCTCGCGATCGTGGCGATCTCGAGCAACGACCCCGCGACCCACCCGGCCGACGGTCCCGACCGCATGAAGGCGGAGGCGGCCGCCGCGGGCTACGCATTCCCCTACTGCTTCGACGCGTCGCAGGAGGTGGCCAGACGCTTCGGCGCCGTGTGCACGCCGGACTTCTTCCTCTTCGACACCGGTCACCGCCTGGCGTACCGCGGTCGGCTGGACGAGAGCCGACCCGGCAACGGCAGGCCCGTGACCGGCCACGACCTTCGGCAGGCGATCACGGCGGTGCTCGCCGGCCGAGCCCCTGCGGGCGAGCAGCGCCCCAGCATGGGCTGCAGCATCAAGTGGAAGGCCGTCTGAACCCGCAATCGAAGCGGAAATGCGCCCGGATGGCTTGGAAACCGGGTCGCCCGGGCTAGACTGAAGCCCATGCCCCGCCTTGAAAGTTCGATCCCGGCCTGGGTGACCATGGCGCTGTCCGTGTCCGTGGCCGCGCAGACCACCCGGCTGCCGCAGGACGAGGTCATCTACCAGATCATGCCGATCGCGTGGCGTGACTCGAACAACGATTCCACAGGCGGCGTGAACACCCGCTACGGCGACTTCGGCGGGCTGGCGGCGACCGAGAGCCTGGACTACCTGCAGTACCTGGGTGTGACCATGGTCTACCTGCAGCCGATCTTCCCTTCTCCGGCCTACCACGGCTACCAGCACGGCCCCGCGGACCAGCTGAACCCCATCTTCGGAACGCAGGCCCAGTTCCAGACCTTCGTGAACGCCGCGCACGCCCGGGGCATCAAGGTGATCCTGGACTTCGTGGCCTATGGCATCAGCCACCAGTCGCCCTACTACGCGTCCGCCTACAACAACCCCGCCAGCGTCTACGACACCTGGCTGGCCTTCACCAACGCCAGCAACACCACGTACGTCGGCTACACCTTCAACACCTGGAACGGATCATCGGTCGGCTTCATCCACTGGAACCTGGAGAACCCCTCCACGGTGGCGCTGGTCACGCAGTGGGCGGCCAAGTGGCTGGATCCCAACGCCGACGGCGACACGAGCGACGGCGTGGACGGCTTCAGGCTCGACCACGCCTGGGCCAGCGGCGGCGAGGGCTGGGGCGCGAACATCGCCTTCTGGGAGACCTGGTGCTCGGCGTTGCGCTCGGTGAAGCCCGGCATCTTCATCTTCTGCGAGCCCTCCGACTGGGGGAACTACGGCAGCGACCTGATGACCCCCGACGGCTTCGACGCGGTGGTGACCAAGCCCTGGGAATTCTCGGCGCGCAATGCGGTGACCACCCGCTCGGCCGCGGACCTCTACGCCAAGACCGCGGCCACCGTGGCCGCGGTTCCCGTGGGCAAGGCGGTGGTGGCCCAGACGAACGACCACGACTCCGACCGGCTGGCCTCCGTGTTCGCCAGCAGCAACACGACCTCCATGAACGCTCGACAGAAGGTGGCTGCGGCCATCCTCTTCACCCAGCCGTTCCCGCCCAACATCTACTTCGGCGACGAGATCGGCATGCGGGGCGCCAAGGCGAACACGGGAACCGACGCCGACGACATTCCCATGCGCGAACCCTTCAAGTGGAAGGCCGTGGCCGGCGCGCCCATGAGCAACTACGTCGCCGCGACGGTGGGCAACAAGCCTCCCACCTACGCCGCCAACAACGACGGCCGCAGCGTGGAGGAGCAGAAGGGCGTGGCAGGCTCGATCCTGGAGACCTACCGCTCGCTGATCGCGGTGCGGAAGGGCTCGGTGGCGCTGCGTCGGGGCTCCTATCACCCGGTCGCGTGCCCCGACGGCGGCGTGTACGCCTTCGTCCGCCACGATCCCACCGAGGATGTGCTGGTGGCCATCAACCTGAACTCGGGCGGCGTGTCGACCACGCTGGACCTGTCCGGCTTCCGCGTGCCGACCGCGGGCACCTTCCCCACCAGTCTGGAGAACGGCAGCCTGTTCACGGCGGTCACCACGGCGAACCAGTCCGCCTATCCGATCTCGCTCCCGGCTCGGGGCTGGATGATCGCCCGCGCATCCATCTCGCCGCCGCCCTCCAACAACACGGCCAACGTGGATGGCCGGGCGATCGCCGGCGACGCAGGCGGCACTCCCGCCCGGGCCAGCCAGACCTGCCTCTCCTCCTTCGGCGACAACACGGGTGAACTGAACCAGCTCTTCGTCTCGCTCGACGGCGATGCGCTGCGCGTGGGCGTGACCGGCAACCTGCCCACGGACGCCTCGCCACTCGACCTGCTCGTCGACGTGGACCCGGGCGCGGGCACCGGACAGGATCGCCTGGCCACGGCCCACCTGCCCTCGCCGCCGGCCACCCTGGCGGCTCTTGAAGGCACGCAGTTCGACGCAGGCTTCCGGCCCGACGTGCTGTACCACGTCAACACCATCGGTGGCCTGGTCTATGTGGACCACGTCTCCCTGCCTTCGACCGGGCTTGCGGTCAAGACCTATCGCGGCTCGGTGGCCCTGAACGCCGGGCGCGGGGTGCTGGGCGGGGGCAGCAATCCCGAGGGCATCGAGGTGGCGCTGGACAACACGAACACCGCCGGGATCACGGGCAGCAGCGTCGCGGGCGCGGCGACCGCCACCCAAGGCGTGGAGTTCCGCCTTCCGCTGGCGGAACTCGGCCTGCCCGCGGGCTTCACGGGCTCGATCGGTGTCGCCGTGTGCCTGCAGCGGGCGAGCGGCCCCCTCAGCAACCAGTGGCTGCCCGGGCTGCCTGCGGGCAGCGCCGACGCAGGGCTGGCGGCCGACCTGCGACAGGCCGCGGGGCTTCAGTTCGCCACGATCACGCTGGGCATGACCGGCGATTTCGACGGCAGTGGCAGCGTGGACGCGGGCGACATCGGCGCCCTCCTGCTGGTGTTCGGCCCCTGCGACGCCTGTCCCGAGGACCTCGACGGCAGCGGCGAGGTCGACTCCGGCGACATCGGCTCCCTGCTGCTGCTCTTCGACTGACGCCGATCGGCTTCAGTCCAGCGACCGCACGCGGATGTTGCGGAACCAGACCTCGTCACCGTGGTCCTGCAGGCCGATGTGGCCACAGGTGTTGGTGGCGTAGCGCGGCATCTTGGCGAACTTGCTGCGGGAGACGCGATCCTTCCAGTCGTCGCTCAGACGGATGAAGTCGGCCGTCTTGACGCCGTTCAGGAAGTACTGCACATGGTTTCCGTCGGCCACGATCCGGGCGTGGTTCCACTGGCCCGCGGGCTTGGCCGCCCCCAGCGGAGCGGGATACAACGCGTAGTCGGCCCCGGCGCTGGTGAGCCGATCCTTGCCGTCGTTGTGGGCGGCGTCGTCCAGGATCTGCATCTCCGGCGCATTCTCCCAGATGTTCGTCGTGTCCTCGCTCGCCCGGTAGAAGATGCCGCTGTTGCCACCGGGCGTGACCCTCCATTCCAGCTCGAACTCGAAGCTGCACCAGCTCTCCCGCGTCACCAGGTCGCCGCCCACCATGCGGCCGTCACCGGCGCTCTTCAGGTGCACCAGGCAGCCGTCCTTCACCACCCAGCTCGAGGGCACCTTCTCGGATCGGAATCCCCTGAAGTTCGCCGCAAGGTCGCCACCGTCGAAGAGCGTGACCCACGGCCTGGCCGCGGCCGGCGACGGACGCGCCTCGCCCTTGGATTGGCACGCGATCAACGGGAGGGCGAGCAGTCCGGCCAGGAGGGTGTGGTGAAGCATGCCGGCATGGTGTGCACACGCGGGCCGGTCCGCAAGTGGGCCCGGCCCACGGGCGAACCCGGGCACCCGCAGCGGCGGTTCGCACGGGGAAGACGCGGGCGGGCATCGTCGCCGCGCAGTTCAAGGACATTCCGATCGATGTCCGGCAGCACCCCGACAGGGGCGGGTTAGGGTCGCCCTGCACGGATCGCGTGCTCCGTGGCACGCACGAAGCCTTGGAACCAGGCCGGCGACCGCTTCCCGCGGCGGGGCTGTGCCTTGGCCTCGTGGACCTCCGTGGCTCCTGTTCACGCCCTCGACCCCGAAAGGAATCCCCCATGAGACTTCGCACCACCTGCCATGCCGCCACCCTGGCCGCACTCACGCTTTCGTCCCTGGCCGGCGCCGCCGTGTTGCCCATCAGCAGCAACAGCAGCCTGAGCACCGAAGGGCTTGGCGTCTTCACCGGAACGCTCAACTACACCTACCTGGGCGGCTCCAACGGCCAGCTGGATGTCACGCTGACCAACACCACGCCGGTGGCGACCGGCGGCTTCATCACCGCCTTCATGTTCCGCCCCCCCTCGGACATGGGCACCTTCACCAGTGCGCTGACCTTCTCGAGCCACCCGGCCATGATCGACATTCCCGCCGGCGCCAGCGGCTCGCCTTTCGGCGGCACCTGGATCGGTGGCGCGGGACTCACGGGGCAGTGGCTGGGCGGCGGCAATCCCTCCAGCGGCGTGGCGGTGGGCATGACCGGATCGTGGACGTTCAGCATCGTCGGCGCCAACGCCGGCTCGCTCACCTCGGACTCGTTCGTGTCGGGCGACGACCAACCCGACGCCTACGCCTTCATCGTGCGCTTCCGAGGCATGACCAACCCGCTCGCGGATTCGGACAAGGTGCCTGCCTACGAAATGCCTGCTCCTGGAGCGGCGGCGCTCCTGGGTCTGGCGGGACTGCTGGTGCGACGAAGGAGCTGACGCAGCCTCCGCGGGCGACATCCGCCGGGCCCCTTCCCCGGCGGCTTCTCCATCCCCCGGGACGCTGCCCGATGATCAGGCCGCCCTTCTTCCAGGCGAAGGGCCGATGCCGCCCATGGGTGATGCACACCGCCTACCGAGGCGTAGCCGCTATGGGCCGGGTGTGTGCGCCCCCGACGCCCTAAGGAGCACGCCCGGCGCGTAGCCCTGGTCGTGGACGCGTTCACCGA
>CAIOTP010000276.1 GCA_903861235.1 uncultured bacterium
ACCACCGGCGCCAGCATGCTGCTCATCCGACCCCTGCTCCAGGCGAACCAGCGACGCAGGCACCAGGTCCACACGGTGGTCTTCTTCATCTTCATCGTCAGCAACGTGGGTGGTTGCCTGCTGCCGATCGGCGATCCGCCGCTCTTCCTGGGCTACCTGCGCGGCGTGCCCTTCCTCTGGACGCTGAGTCTGTGGAAGGCGTGGCTGGTGACCGTGGGAGGACTGCTGGCGGTGTACGCCATGGTGGATCGCCGCATGCAGCGTGACGAATCGCCGCCGGCCGCCGCCGGACCGGTGGCCCTGCGCGTGCGCGGCTGGCGAAGCGTCGGACTGCTGCTGGTGGCGGTGCTGGTGGTGGCCGTGGTGCAGCCGGGGCGTCCGCTGCTGGGCTGGGTGCCGCCTCCGCTCGCCCGCGAGCTCGCCCTGCTGCTGCTGGCCGGTGCCAGCGTGGGCTTCGAGCCGTGGGGCGTGCGCTCGAAGCGCGGTTTCAGCCTGGCGCCCATGGGCGAGGTCGCCGCGGTCTTCGCGGGCATCTTCCTGGCCATGCAGGTTCCGCTGGCGGTGCTCGAGAGCCGCGGTTCCACCCTGGGACTGGACTCGTCCACCCGGCTCTTCTGGTGGACCGGCGGCCTGAGCAGCGTCCTCGACAACGCGCCCACCTACCTGGTCTTCATGGGCGTGGCCCGCAGCGTGACCCTTCAGACCGCCGAGCCCGGCGCCGTGCTGCTGACCGACGGCGGCTGGATCCGCGGCGACCTTCTCGCGGGCGTCTCGCTGGGCGCGGTGTTCCTGGGCGCCATGACCTACATCGGCAACGGGCCCAACCTGATGGTGCGTGCCATCGCGGCCAACGCGGGGGTGCGCATGCCGGGATTCGGCGGCTACATGCTCTGGTCGATCGGCCTGCTGCTGCCGGTGCTGGCGGCGGCCTGCTGGCTGTGCCTGGCTTGACTCAGCCCTCCTTGGCGGCGTCGGTGGCCGGCTCGGCGGATCCCGCGGCCTCCGGTCGCTTCATGGACGCGTAGATGATGGACTGCACCACCACGCTCTCGCCCACCAGTCGCCCCACGCGAGCGGCCGCGGCGTCCAGACTGGCGATCTTGCCGCGGTCGAGATCCCGCTCGAAGTCGATCAACGCGTTCTCCACGGCCAGCATCATGCTGGCGATCACGCTCCACTCGTGCCGCGTGTCCGGCCAGTACTGATTCTCGCGCACCAGCTCGACGGGCATGCGGAGCCGCCAGCCCTGCGGCGTCTCCACCATGGTGAGCACGCCGGCGAAGAGCGGCTCGCCATCCAGCGTGAGCGCGGCGGTGCCATCGCCCAGGTCCGTGGCGGCCAGGCGGGGCCGCTGCGCCGCCAGCCACGCGCCGGGATCCACCAGGATGGCCAGCGAGATGTCGCGGACGCCGCGGGCACTCTTCTTCGTGGCCGCCTTCACCTCACGCTCCACTTCCTTGGGAAAGCGTTCACGCAGCGCCCGGGCCACGCGAAGGAGCCGCTGAAGCATCTGGCCGGCCTTGGCCTTCACCTCCCCGATGGCGCTCGCCTCGGTCACGCCGTCGTCGAAGGTCACGTCGCGAGCCGGGATCTCCAGGAGCATGGGGAGCTGACCGGCGTCGTCGCCCTGCACCATGGCCACCGCCGAGTCCAGGGCGGCCTCGGGCGTGGAGGTGTCGTAGACCGGTCGGCTGCAGGCGGTCAGCAGGACCAGGCAGAGGAGGGCGAGGCGAGGCACGGACCGATCCTACGGCGGAAGCGCGACTACCATCCCGCCCATGAAGTTGACGCTCAACGGCCAGGCCTTCGAGGCGGATGGCCCCCTCACCGTGCAGGACCTAGA
>CAIOTP010000277.1 GCA_903861235.1 uncultured bacterium
CCGGCACGCTCGCCCACAGCAGAATCTGCCGCACCAGCACGGCGCCCGCCCCGAGCACCCCCGACGCGGCCGCGGTGCCCGCCGCGGGCCGCATCACGAAGGCCGCGCCCATGAGTCCTGCAGCCAACGCCACAGCCAGTGCTTCCGTGGTGCTCCAGACTGCGGCGCCCAACAAGTACGGACTCAAGGCCACGGGCGCCGACACCCACGCCGCGGTCCGCTCGGGCAGCCATCGACACGCCACCCTCCACACCACCCACCATGCCGCCAGCCCGGCCAGGCTGGCCAGCAGCCGCAGACCGGTCACGCCCAGACCCAGCTTCCAGCCGATCGACATCAGCAGGTGGAAGCCGGGCGTGGTCGAGGTCAGCGAGTCTCGAAGTTCGGGCCGTGGCCATCCGCCGGCCAGTCGCTGGATTTCCAGAAGGTGATACTCGCGGAAGTCGGCGGCCTGACTGCTTCCGCCACCACCCGCCAGGATGGCTGGCAGCACCAGCAGGGCGTACGCCGCCAGGATCCACCACCCGGACAGCCGATCCGGCCGAGCTCCGATCATTGCAGCAGGAGGCGGCCGAGCAGCCCCTCCACACGCGGGCCTCCGAAGAGCGCCACGCCCGTGCCCACCGCGAACAGCAGCATGCACGCCAGCAGGGTCCGGTCGTTGCGGAGCGTCTCCAGCGGGGCGTCGGATTCGCCCAGGTTCGCCCGCCGGTAGAAGCGATGGATGGCGATCATCACCAGCGGCGTGAGCAGCGACAGGCCCAGCGCTCGCACACCATGCAGCGAGCGAGCGTGCTGCGAGAGCGTGTAGCTCAGGTAGAGCATGACCACCAGCGAGCCGCTCACGCCGAGCAGCCAGTTCATCTGGTCACGGGTCTCGTATCCGGGCCGGGCCTTCCATTCCACCGACTGCCCTGCCGCCCGAGCGTTCTCCGCGGCGGAGAGGTCGCACAGCCGCTTGGTGAAGCCCAGGAAGAGCGTCAGGAAGAACACGCACAGCAGCAGCCAGATCGACAGACGGACATCCATGGCCGCTGCACCGCCCGCCGCGCGAAGGCAGAAGCCGGAGGCGAGCACGCTCACATCCACCAGCGGCACCCGCTTGAGACGGATGTTGTAGGCCACCTGCAGCAGGGCGTACGCCAGCAGACACGCACCGGCCACCTTGCCCGCCAGGGTCCAGGCCAGGGCCACGGCCGCCACCTGCAGCACCAGGCCCGCCAGCACCGCCTGGGTCGGAGCGATCACCCCGGCGGCCACGGGCCGCATCCGCTTCACCGGATGCGTGCGGTCCTTCGCCGCGTCGAGCACGTCGTTCACGCAGTAGCTGCCGCTGGCCGCCAGACAGAAGGCCGCGAAGGTCCAGAAGAGCGGCGGGAACCGGGCGCCGAACTCCTCGGCGAGGTCGAAATTCCGCCCCTCCCCGGCCACCCAGAAGACCGCCGGAAGCAGCACGAAGACGTTCTTCGTCCAGTCACCGGGTCGCAGGAGCCGCAGCCAGGGGGCCATGAGGGCTCTATCGGCCGGATTCGGCCCGGTTCGCCAGCAGGTGACCGGCAACCGGGGTGCGAATAGGATCGCCGCATGGTCGCCCCGAAGTCCGACGCCCCCGCCCGCACCGTCACCGTGAATGTGGTCCGCCAGGACGGCCCGTCCGCCCCCCGACGAACCGAGACGTACCGGGTCCCGGTGGAACCCGGAGCGAACATCATCAGCCTGCTCCAATGGATCGCCGCCCACCCCACGACCGTGGACGGCAAGGCCAGCAGCCCCGTGGTCTACGACAGCGGCTGCCTGGAGGAGGTCTGCGGCAGCTGCACCATGCTGATCAACGGCCGCGTGCGGCAGAGCTGCTCGGCCCTGGTGGACCAGGTCGCGGACGAGACCGGCACCATCACGCTGGAGCCCATGAGCAAGTTCCCCGTGGTGCGTGACCTGAGCGTGGACCGCAGCCGCCTTTTCCACAACCTGAAGCGCGTGAAGGCCTGGGTGCCCGTGGACGGAACCTACGCGCTCGGCCCCGGCCCCAAGGACACGCCGGCGAGCCAGGAGCAGCGCTACGTGATGAGC
>CAIOTP010000278.1 GCA_903861235.1 uncultured bacterium
GCGACGGCGCGGAGCAGGGCTTCGAGCCCGAGCCGATCCGGGAGCAGCGGACGAGTCACGTGGTGGTGCCCCAGGTGCCGGACGCCGTGGCCTTCGACCTTCGGAGGCTGGGGGACCGCGTGCCGGGCGTGGTCGAGGTGGTGGACGGCACCCGCCGCGTGCGCCCGTGGAACGAGGCGGATGTGACCATCGACGGCACCACGCTGCCCGCGCCGCTGCGGCGCGCAGGACCCGTGACCGTGCACGTGGATGGCGTCTTCGACCACCTGCTGGGGTCGGTGCGCGACGAACTCTGGGCCGAGGACGTGAAGCGTCGGCCCTTCAACCGTGACGACGGCACGGTGGACCCGGGCGGCTACGGACCCTCGCCGGACTCGGTGGGTTCCCGCGGGCTCGAGCGAGCCTACGAGCCGTGGCTGCGCGGCGAGCGCGGGCAGTTGAGGGTTCAGCTGGATTCGGGTGAGACCGAGCGCGTGGATCCGAAGCCCGGGCGGAACCTGAATCTCACCTTCGACGCCTCCCTGCAGGCTCGCGTGCAGGCGATCCTCAATCCGGACCTGGGCCTGACCCGCATCCAGCCCTGGCAACACGGCGGCAAGCCGCTGCCGCTGCCCGACGGCACGCGGCTGGCCAGCGCGGCGGTGGTGATCGATGTGGCCTCGGGCGAGGTGCTGGCCATGGGCTCCTGGCCCACCCAGGCGGACGCCAAGGACCTGACGCCGGAGGAGCGCGTGCGGCTGGTGCCCGGGCTCGATCGCGCGGCGCAGGCCGTGTATCCGCCGGGCTCCATCGTGAAGCCGCTGGTCTATGCCGGTGCGGTGGCCAAGGGCAGGCTTTCGCCCGGCGCGGCCTTCGACTGCAACGGCCACTACTTTCCCGAACTGAAGGACAAGGCCCGTTGCTGGATCTGGCGCCCCGAGCACGGCATGGCCACGCATTCGAGCCAGCTCGGTGGGGCCGTCTCCGTGGAGGAGGCGCTTTCGCGCAGCTGCAACATCTACTTCTTCTCCGTGGCGCAGCGCATGGGCCTCAGGTCCCTGGTGGAGTGGTACCGCGAGCTGGGCATGGGCCGTCCACTGGGCACGGGCCTTCAGGGTCCGGGCGAGACGGCGGGCGGCGAGAGCGTGGGGCTGCTTCCAGGCGAAGAGGACCTCTCCCGCCTGGAGTCCCGGCGCGACGCCTTCACGCCGATCATCCTGGGCATCGGGCAGGGGCCGCTGGCGTGGACGCCGCTGCAGGCCGCCAACGCCTACGCCACGCTGGCCCGCGGCGGGGAACTTCGGGATGCGCGGATCGTGCGCGACGACGCGGCGCTTCCGCCCGACCGCCGAAGCGGCTCGCTCCGCATCCCGGAGGAAGCTCGGCGTCGCGCGCTCGAAGGACTGCGGATGGCGGTGGAGAGCCGCTCCGGCACGGCGCACCACCTGAAGTACGGCGATGGAACGGCCGAGGCGATCTTCGAGGTGCCCGGCGTGCAGGTGCGCGGCAAGAGCGGCACGGCGCAGGCCCCTCCGCTGAACCTGGACCTGGATGGTGACGGCCGTGCGGAGCGATCCCTGAAGGGCATGGACCACTCCTGGTTCGTGGGCCTGGTGTCCGATCGCGGCGACGCGGCGCCCCGCTACGCGGTGGCGGTGCTGGTGGAGTACGGCGGCAGCGGCGGCAAGACGGCGGGGCCGGTGGCCGAGCAGGTGATCCACGCCCTGGCGGACGAGGGCTACCTGGGCGAGTCCGGCGACGAGCCCAGGGGCGGCAAACGCGGATCGCGGCGCACGCCCAAGCAGCGGATGCCCGCCGGTGACGAGCCGGGGCCGCCGGACTCGGAGGACCCCGAGGCATGAGCACGGCGTCCACCCAGAGCCTGACGGCGGTGGGACCCGGCGTGGCGCTCACGGGGCGAGCGGCCGGAGGCTTCGCGTGGGCGCACCCAGGCTGGGTTCCCGTGCTGGCGGCCGCGGCGCTGAGCCTGTGGGGGGTGCTCTCGATCGCCACGACCGATCCGGCCATGGCCAGGAAGCAGGCCGTGTTCGCGGTCCTGGGCGTGTTCGCCGCCGCGGCCACCTGCGTGCCGCGCGTGAAGGTGATCCGTGCCGCGGCGTGGCCGCTCTGGTGGGCCAGCCTGGGTCTGCTGGTCTTCGTGCTGATCCCGGGGCTGCCGGAGTGGCTCGTGCGACCCAAGAACGGGGCGCGACGCTGGATCAGCCTGGGACTGTTCGAGTTCCAGCCCAGCGAGCTGGCCAAGGTGGCCACGGTGATGACCCTGGCGATCTGGCTCCGCGCCGGGGAGCGGCTCCGGAGCATCGTGGGCTTCGCCACGCCGTTCCTGCTGGCGGCGCCGCCCATGTTCCTGATCCTGATCGAGCCTGACCTGGGGACCGCCATGATGATCGCACCGGCCGTGCTGGCCATGGTGATCGCCGCGGGGGCCCGCAAGCGGCATGTGCTGGCGCTGGTGCTGGGCACGCTGCTGCTGGCCCCGGCCAGCTATCCCTTCCTGAAGGCCCACCAGCGCGACCGTGTGGACGCCCTGGTGGCGCAATGGATGGGCGACGACCGCTATGTCCGCGACATCGGGTTCCAGGCCGACCGCGCCATGACGCTTGCCGGTGCGGGCGGCTTCGCGGGCGTGGGCCGGGAGCAGGCGAAGTCGTTGGTGCACCACAATCACCTGCCCGAGGACCACAACGACATGATCTTCGCCGTCATCTGCTGTCGCTGGGGGTTCCTGGGCGGACTGTTCACCTGGGTGCTGGGGCTGGCCTACGTGGGGGGATGCCTGCTGGTGGCCATGCTGGCTCGTGAGCCCTTCACGCGGCTGGTGGCCACCGGCCTGGCGGGCATCTTCGCGGCGCAGCTCTTCATCAACACCGGCATGACGCTGGGGGTGATGCCCATCACGGGCGTCACGCTGCCCTTCATCAGCTACGGCGGCAGCAGTCTGGTGGCCATGTGGATCAGCACCGGCCTGCTCTTCAACCTGGCCATGCGCCGCCCTCGCGGTTCGGAGCGACTGGAGGTGGTGTCGTGAGCCGAGCGGGCAAGCCCACGGCCGACTTCGTCCGCACGCTGGCCGAGCAGCACATCGAGCTCGATCCTGGCGACGAGGACCGGCTGGCGGTGCATCTGGACGCGCTGCTGGAGGCCAACGAGCGATTCAACCTGACGGCGGTGCGCGATCCTGAGCAGGCCTGGGTGCGGCATGTGGCGGACAGCCTGTCGCTGGTGCCCTTCGTGGCCGAGGCGGGGGTGCGCGAAGCGCTGGACCTGGGCTCCGGCGGCGGCTTCCCCGGCATTCCGCTGGCCATCGCCATGCCCGAGGTGCAGTGGACGCTCGTGGAGAGCGTGGGCAAGAAGGCCCGCTTCCTGCAGGAGACGATCGAGCGGCTGGGACTGGCGAACGTCCGCGTGCAGCAGGCGCGGGCCGAGGATCTGGCCGCCTTCAAGACCGGCGTGCGTGAGCAGATGGATGCGGTGGTGTGCCGCGCGGTGGGCGGTCTGGCCTCGCTGGTGGAGCTGGCCGTGCCGCTGCTGAAGGTGGACGGCCTGCTGCTGGCCATCAAGGGCGAGAAGGCGCCCGAGGAGATCGCCGCCGCGACGCGGGCTCTGCGGGAGCTGCACGCCGAGGTCGCGGCGACGCATCGCACGCCCACCGGCACGGTGGTGGCGGTGCGCAAGCTGGCGAAGACCTCTCGGCTGTATCCACGCGGGCAGGGGCTCCCGGCACGGAAGCCCCTGGGTGGCGACGCGGACAAGGCGTCCTGAGATTCCGCCTGCCTGTGGACATGGAGCACCGTCGCGTGCTTCAATGCGGGCATGAGCACCCTCCCCGTCGCCCCGGTCGCGTCCGCCTCCCTGGCCCCGGCGGAAGCGGCGCGGCTGGTCGCGGAGGGCCGAGCCAGCATCGTGGATGTGCGCGAGCCGGACGAGCACCGTCGTGAGCATGTGGCCGGCGCCGCGCTGCACCCCACCTCGGCGTTCTCGGTGAGCGGCTTTCCGGCCGCCATGCCCGGCCGTGAGCTGCTGGTCATGTGCCGCTCCGGCGGGCGTGCAGGCAAGGTGACCGAGGCCATGCGCGCCTCGGGCCGCGGCGATGTCCGTCTGATCGAGGGCGGCCTGAGCGGCTGGTCGCAGGCCGGGCTGCCCGTGGTGCGCGACGCGTCGGCTCCGCTGCCCATGATGCGGCAGGTCATGATCACCGTGGGCACCATGCTCCTGGGTCTGACCGTGCTCGCATGGCAGGTCAGCCCCTGGTTCCTGGCGGCCATCGGTGCCGTGTCGTGCGGTCTGCTCTTCGCGGGCGTGACCGGCATCTGCGCATTGGCCGGCCTGCTCTCCCGCATGCCGTGGAACCGCGTGAAGCCCGTGACCGCGTCCGGTTCCTGTGCCACGGGCGGCGGTCGCTGCGCCCGCTAGTCTCGCCTCGTGGCCCTCCATGCCGAAGCCGTCCTGAGCGACACCGGTCCGCTGGCGCGGCGGCTTCCCGAGTACGAGTGCCGCCCGCAGCAGCTGGAGATGGCCCGCCTGGTCGAGGACACCCTTGGCCGTTCCGGACGGCTCATGGTGGAGGCCGGCACCGGCGTGGGCAAGAGCTTCGCCTACCTGATCCCGGCCATCCGCCGCATCGTGGAGAACCGCGAGCGCGTGGTGGTGGCCACCCACACCATCAGCCTGCAGGAGCAGCTGATCGAGAAGGACGTTCCGCTGCTTCGCGCCATCGCCGCCGACGAGTTCAGCGCCGTGCTGGTGAAGGGGCGCAACAACTACCTGAGCCTTCGCCGCCTGCGGCTGGCCAGTCAGCGGCAGGATCGCCTCTTCCCGGACGAGGAGGAGCGGCACGCCCTGCACCAGCTCGAGGACTGGGCCATGGAGACGCGGGACGGCTCGCTGGCCTCGCTGCCGGTCCAGCCCACGCACTCCGTGTGGGAGCAGGCGCAGAGCGACGCCCACAACTGCATGGGCCGCCGCTGCCCCACCTACGACAAGTGCTTCTATCAGGCGGCTCGGCGTCGCATGGAGAACGCCGACCTGCTCATCTGCAACCACGCGCTGTTCTTCAGCGACCTCGCCCTTCGATCGCGAGGCCGGGGCTTCCTGCCCGACTACCGGCACGTGATCCTGGACGAGGCGCACGAGATCGAGGACGTGGCCAGCGAGCACTTCGGCATGAAGTTCTCCGAGTCCGGCGTCCGCCACCTGCTGCGGGCGCTGCTGGCCAGCGGCGGCCGGGGTTTCCTGCCGCACCTCCGGGTGCGCGGCGGCACCGAGACCCGCGTGGACCGGGCGTTGCGCCAGGTGGAGACGTGCGAGCACGCGCTGGAGGGGTTGGCCTCGGATCTCTGGCAGCTCGCCCGGGGCTCGGACGAGAGCGGCAGCGGCGGCGAGCGACGCGTGGCGGGGCCGGACGCGGTGGCCGATCCGCTCAGCGGTCC
>CAIOTP010000279.1 GCA_903861235.1 uncultured bacterium
GAGGCCGGCGGCTGCGCCGTCCGCGGCCCGCACCCCTGCCCCGTCACGCGCGTGTCCGATCGCTTCCGCATGCAGGTGGAGGTGCTCGCACCCGACGCCGCCGCCCTGCAGCGCCTCGTCACCGCCGCGCGCAACGCCGGCGCCTTCCCGAGCGGCGAAGTCGCCGCCGTGGATGTGGACCCCGTCGCCCTGATGTAACCGCGTCCGCGTAACAGGGCCGGAGGTTGTTAGTGGCCCCCAACACATTTCCGTGCGCCGGCTCGACAAGCCCCACCTGCTCCGAAACCGCCGCTGGCGTTTTTGCCCGTCGTGGCATGGCGTGGGGCTCAGGTGCGCGCGGTTTTCAATGAAGAAAAGGGAAAGAGGGAAGATGGGAGAAGGGAATTACGGAGTCCTCGCGACTCGGAAACCGACGTCGCTACCGCGGCCGTCGGGCGCGCCGTCGTAGCGGACCGACGCGCGGCAGGAGCTGGAGAAGTTGTACCAGCTGCCGCCGCGCAACACTCGGCCAGAGCCGCTACCGGGCCCAGTCGGATTCGTATGCGCCCCCGAGGCGTAGGTGCCGTACCAATCCTGACACCACTCCCACACGTTGCCGCTCATGTCGTACAGCCCAAAGCCGTTGGCAGCCTTGCCCGCCACTGGGTAGGTCTGGCCGCCGCTGTTGCCGTCGAACCACGCAATCGTTCCAAGCTGGTTGTCATCATTCGTGCCATTCAGGTACCCGGGCATGCCATGGAACGCCGTGGTGGTGCCGGCACGATACGCGTATTCCCACTCCGCTTCGGTGGGCAGGCGCAGCCCGTTGTTGGTGCAGAAGGGCTGGATGTCGTTCCAGCTCACCTGCTCCACCGGTCGACTGGTGTCGCCGGTGAAGTAACTGGGATTGCTGCCCATTTTCGCCACCCACTGCGCCTGCGTCACTTCGGTGCGGCTCAGGTAAAGGGCGTTCGTCAGCGTCACGTCATGCCTAGGGCTTTCTTCGCTGTAGCAACCGTACGCGTTCGACGCACTGCACCCCATGGTGAAGGTGCCCGGCGGAATCAGCACCATCTCGATGCCGGTGCCCGTGTCACGCACGCGCCACGGCAAACCAGTCGCCTCGATCGCCGCCCGCAGCGTGGCGTCGGGCACCACGGTGGCATTGGGGGTCTGCTCCAGCACCGTGTACCAGCTCGGGCAATCGCCAAAGTCGATCAGCAACAGACCGATGTCTGCGTTGTCGACCTCGCCATTCTCGTCAAGGTCGGTCGAGCAACCAGAGCACGGTCCGAAGTCCAACAGCACCAGTCTGATGTCGCCAGCGGTCACCATGCCGTCGCCATCCAGGTCGCTCGGGCACGGCGGGTTGGCCATCGCCAGCGTGCACAGCACGCTCATGGCGGCGGCAAGCGCCAGGCGGCCCAGAGTTGCGGGCAGCGAGCAAGCGCGATTCTTCAATTTGGACACCGGTCATGACCTCAGGAATGGGCGGTCCCCAAGTTTGCCACAGACCCGTGAAGGATCCAACCAAATCCGGGGTCATTTTCACCGCATCCGCCCCATCGATCGACCTCGAAAAACCGCTAGAATCGGGCAGTTTCAGGAAGCGACCCCGTGGCCCGACCCGGCATTGGCGCCGGAACCCGACCGTCGCGGCAGCTTCCCGGGAGAACACGCGTGACCAGCCCCGCTTCGCCGAATCCTTCCCCCGCCCTGCCGCCCCAGGTGAACGGCCTCGACCCGGCCTTCCTGGACGCGCAGTACCGCCAGTGGCAGAAGGATCCGAACAGCGTCGGTGCC
>CAIOTP010000280.1 GCA_903861235.1 uncultured bacterium
CTGGAGCGTCACTTCTACGCGACCAGCAGCTGCGGCGTGTGCGGCAAGTCGTCGCTGGAAGCGCTGCGGGTGAAGGGGCTGACGCCCCCCGCTCGCGACACGCCCCGGATGGATCCGCATCGTGTCACCACGCTGCCTGATCGAGTGCGTGCCGCCCAGCGCGTGTTCGAACAGACCGGCGGCCTGCACGCGGCCGCCCTCCTGGACGCGCGATGCGAACTGTCCGCGATCCGCGAGGATGTCGGTCGGCACAACGCCGTCGACAAGCTGCTGGGTCAGGCGTTCCTGAGCGGGTCGACTGCCCTGTCGGACCAGCTCCTCTTCCTGAGCGGCCGCGCCAGCTTCGAACTGATGCAGAAGGCGCTGGTCGCCGGCCTGCCCATGGTGGTCGCGGTCGGTGCGCCCTCCAGCCTGGCGGTCGACCTGGCCCGCCGCTTCGACATGACGCTGGTGGGCTTCGTGCGCGGCGAACGCTTCAACGTGTATCACGGTGCGTGGCGACTGGGGGCGGACGCCCCATGAAGCTCCGCATCCGCCGCAACTCGCTGCGCCTGCGGCTGCAGCAGTCGGAGGTGCGCACGCTGGCCGATCGCGGCGCCGTGATCGACGAGACCTGCTTCGGTGCCGCCACGCTGCGCTGCTCGATCGAGCGTGACGCCGGGATCACCGCCATCCGGGCGGATCTTGAGCCGAACTTCGTGCGCATCCGCGTGCCCGAGGCACAGGCGCTGCGATGGACCTCCACCGAGGAGGTCGGCATGCTGGCGGAGCAGTCCACGCCGGCCGGCCCGCTGGTGATCCTGGTCGAGAAGGACTTCCAGTGCCTCCAGCCGCGTGACCCCGCGCTGCTGGAGGACGACAGCGACGCCTACCCGAATCCCAATCCGGCGTGCGCCCCATGAGCGCCCCCGCCGAGGACCGGCAGCAGCCGAATCTCCGGTCCCTGCTCGGCCCCGAGGCTCCGGACGCCGAGATCCACTTGGGCAAGCCTGCTGAAAGCGCGGGAGGCCCGCAGGCGGTGCGGGTGGCGTTGACCACTTCCGTGTCCCAGATGGGCCCCGTCCGCGCCATGTCCACGCTGCTGCAACTGAACCAGCAGGAAGGCTTCGACTGCCCCGGCTGTGCGTGGCCCGATCCCGTCGGACACCGATCCACCTTCGAGTTCTGCGAGAACGGCGCCAAGGCCGTGGCCGAGGAGGCCACGTTGGCGCGTGCCGACCGCCACTTCTTCGCGGCTCGCCCGGTGCGGGAGCTTGCGCAGATGGACGACCACAGCCTGGGCAAGAGCGGCCGGCTCGTGGAGCCCATGCACCTGGCACCTGGGGGCTCGCACTACCGCCCGGTGAGCTGGGACCAGGCCTTCGCCATCGTCGGGCGGCATCTGCGCGCGCTCGCTTCGCCCGACCAGGCCGTCTTCTACACCTCGGGACGCACCAGCAACGAGGCGGCGTTCCTGTACCAGCTGTTCGTGCGCATGTACGGCACCAACAACCTGCCCGACTGCTCCAACCTGTGCCATGAATCCAGCGGCGTGGCCATGACGCGCAGCATCGGCGCCGGCAAGGGCACGGTGAGCCTGCAGGACTTCGAGCACGCGGACTGCATCGTGGTGATCGGGCAGAACCCCGGCTCGAACCACCCGCGCATGCTGTCCACGCTGCAGGCCGCCGCCCGCCGCGGCTGCAGGATCGTGAGCATCAATCCGCTCGCCGAGGCGGGCCTGAAGCGTTTCCGGCATCCGCAGGAGCTCTCGGGCATGATCGGATCCGGCACGCGCCTGGTCAGCCTGCATGTGCCCGTGCGCGTGAACGGCGACGTCGCGCTGCTCAAGGGCGTCCAGAAGGCCATGCTGGAGCGCGGCGTGGGCATCGACCACGCCTTCATCGCGGAATGCACGGAGGGCTTCCAGGCGCACCGCGACGATCTGCAGCGAGAGCCCTGGAGCGCGATCGAGCGTGGCTCTGGCGTCTCCGAGCGGAAGATCCGCGAGCTCGCCGAGGTGATCGCCGCGTCCCGCGCCCTCATCTGCTGCTGGGCCATGGGGCTCACGCAGCACGAGAACGCCGTCGCCAACATCCAGCAGATCGTCAACCTGCTGCTGCTGGGCGGCCACTTCGGCCGGCCGGGCGCCGGCGCGTGCCCGGTGCGCGGCCACAGCAACGTGCAGGGCGACCGCACCATGGGCATCTGGGAGCGGCCCACCGAGGCCTTCCTGGATCGAATCGGTCGCGAGTTCGGCTTCACGCCACCGCGCAAGCACGGCTTCAGCACCGTCGAGGCGATCGAGGCCATGCATGCCGGCGACGCCAAGGTGTTCGTGGCCTTGGGGGGCAACTTCCTCTCGGCAACGCCCGACACGGAGCATGTGGCGGAGGCCCTGCAGCGATGCCGACTCACCGTGCAGGTCTCGACCAAGCTGAACCGCTCGCATCTGGTCACTGGCCAGGAGGCGCTCATCCTGCCCTGCCTGGGCCGCACCGAGCGTGACCTGCAGCGTTCCGGCGAGCAGTTCGTGAGCGTGGAGGACTCCATGGGCGTGGTGCACGCCTCGCGCGGCGGGCTCGCACCCGCAGGACCCGAGCTCCGCAGCGAACCGGCGATCGTGGCGGGCATCGCGAAGGCCGTGCTGGGCGTGGACTGGAGCGCGTTCGTGGACGACTACGACCGCATCCGCGACCGCATCGCCCGCTCGATTCCGGGATTCGAGGACATGAACGCCCGCATCCGGCGGCCTGACGGCTTCACGCTGCCGCACGCCGTGCGCGATCGACGGGAGTTCCGCACCCCCGGCGGAAAGGCCGTGTTCTTCGTCCACCCCATTCCCGAAGAGCGCCTGGCCCCCGGCGAACTGATGCTCACCACCATCCGCTCGCACGACCAGTTCAACACCAGCATCCATGGGCTCGACGACCGCTACCGCGGCATCCGCGGTGGGCGCCGCGTGGTGTTCATGAACACGGCGGACATCGCAGCCCGGGGCCTGGCCGAAGACGATCAGGTGGACCTGGTGAGCCGGCACGGCGGCCGCGAGCGGCGAGCACGCAACTTCCGGGTGGTGCCCTACGACATTCCGCCGGGCTGTGTCGCCGCCTACTTCCCCGAGGCGAACATGCTCGTTCCCATCGGCAGCAGGGCCGAGGGCAGCCTCACACCCGCGTCCAAGTCGGTGGTGGTCCGGGTGGAGCGAAACGCACAGGATGCCGGTGTCGCTTCCTGAACTCCACGGACTGGTGCTCGCCGGCGGCCGGAGTTCCCGCATGGGTCGGGACAAGGCGGAGATCGCGTGGGGTCCACGGCCTCAGTGGCGAGCCGTGGCCGATCTTCTCCAGCCGGTGTGCGCCCAGGTCTGGTGGTCGTGCACCCAGGCGCAGCGCACCGCGTGGGGCGTGGGCGAGGCGGGCATCCTGGATCACGCACCGGATCTCGGGCCGGCCGGAGGCCTGCACGCCGCGTTCACGCGCGTCCCGGATGCCGCTTGGATGGTGGTCGGCTGCGACTATCCCGATCTCGGCGAGCACGATGTGCGGGCGCTCGCCGCCGCACGCGAACCGGCCGCCGAAGCGATCGCCTTCACGGCGCCTTCAGGTGGCGAACTGGACCCCATGCTCTCCATCTGGGAGCCCCCGGCTCAGCGGACGTTCCTTCGTCTCTTCGCCGCCGGCGAGCGCAGCCCCCGGCGGATCCTGGGTTCGGTGCACCTCCGGACGATCGCGCCGCTGAACCCGGCCACGCTGATCGACCGGAACACCCCGGCCGTCTCGGCCCGGCCGCCGCTCAGGGAACCTTCGCTCCCGAGGGCTTCACCACCTGGCCGGCCTCCGGATCGAGCGCCGCATTGAGGACCGCGGCCAGTCGCACCCCCGCCGCCTGCAGCCGCTCGGCCACCGTCGGCATCCACTTCACCCAGTACGCCTCGTTCACGCCTTCCTGGGCATCCGGCGGTTCGGCGTACAGACGTCGCGTGATGGCGAACGACTCGTCGGCCCACCGCACGGGATCACGGCCGGCCCGCCAGGCGGCCCGCTGCTCCGGAGTGATCGCCTGGCGGAGATCCGCCGACATGGTGGCCCATCCACCCGTGGTGTCCTTGAGCCGCCGCTGGATCAGGTCGGTGTCCCAGACCCGGTGCAGGTTCGATCGCTTGCCGAAGCTGGTCACGGAGAGGCGGTTGCCGCCCAGGTCGACCGCGTAGCTCACGTGCAGAGGCTGGTGCAGGTCACCCACCAGATGCAGTACCAGTCGCAAGGCCTCGAGCCGCTCTTCACGCGGCCGGCTGGTGTCCGAGAGCACGGCCCGGAACCGCTCGATGCCCGCCACCACCTGCTGCCCGTTCGCGCCATCTCGCTGCATGTCGACCGCGGTGGCCTCACGGGGAAGGTTGATGTAGTGAAGCGGCTTGATCCAGTCGTACCGATGGTCGCTCCGGATCTCGTCGGCCCAGCAGCACGCGTCGGCCAGCGTCTGGTCGCCCAGCAGCTCTCGCACCGCCGCCGCCGTGGCCGGGGTCAGGTCGGACGAGGCGATGGTGCCGATGATGCGGTGTCCGTCACCACCCCAGCCCAGGCACGGGGTCGTGACCAGCAGCAGCGCGACCAGATGGAACAGGAGCCGCATGGCCGTGGATGGTAATTCCTTCGCCGCCATCGCCATGCCGGGCGGGACCGGCCCCACGCGCCCGCCCCACCGGGTACACCTGTGCCATGGCATCCTCCTCCCGGTCACCGATCGCCCCCCAGAAGCAGATGACCGGCATGATGGGTCACCCGGTGGCGGAGAACCCCATCGACCGCATGTTCGACGCGGTCTTCGCCCATCACGGACTGCCGTGGCAGTTCTGGAAGAACGACATCGCCACCGAGGCCGACCTGGCCCTGGCGGTGGCGGCACTGCGGCCGCTGGGCTATCGCGGCATGTGCATCACCGTGCCTTGGAAGGTGGCGGTGATCCCGCTGCTCGACGAGGTGGACGACGATGTCCGCGCCATCGGCGCCGCCAACTACATGACGATCGAAGGCGGCCGGCTGATTGGCCACAACAACGACGGCAAGGGTGTCGTCAAGGCGATCGAAAAGGTGGTGCCGCTGCAGGGGCAGCGGGTGGTGATGCTCGGCGCCGGCGGGGCAGGCCGCGCCATGGCGGTGGAACTGGCCTGGGCCGGTGCAGCAGCCATGACCCTGGTGACCCGCCGCGAAACCCAGGGCCGCGAGGTGGCTGCCCTGGTGGAGCAGGCGAGCGGCGTGCCCTGCCAGTGGCAGCCCTGGGAGGGGGAGGTGAGCGTGCCGGAGGGAACCACGCTGCTGATGAATGCCACCCATCTGGGCTGCGCACCCGAACTGGAGCCGGTGCCGATCCGCTGGGACACGGTGGATCCCCAGTGCACGGCCGTGGATGTGATCACCAACCCACGCCTGACGCCCTTTCTGCTCACCGCGCGTGAGCGTGGTTGCCGCGTGGTGGATGGGGTCGAGATGCTGGTGCAGCTGGCGATTCAGATCTTCCACCTCTGGACCGGCATCCAGCCCGAGGAGTCGGTGTTCCAGCGGGCTGTCGCCGAGGCACTGGGGGAGGGATGAGCCCAGCAGGCCACGTTTGATGTCGGACGCCGACAGAAGCTGAAGGGATCCTTTAGAACCGAGGTTCATTGGGAGGTGGCGATGGCCAGCACCCTGTC
>CAIOTP010000281.1 GCA_903861235.1 uncultured bacterium
CCCGCCCGACTGCTTCTCCAAGGACGGCCAGCTCTGGGGCCACCCGCACTACGCGTGGGCGGCGCACCGCCGCGAGGGGTTCCGCTGGTGGACCAGCCGCGTCGCCACGGCGCTCGAACGCTTCGACGCCCTCCGCATCGACCACTTCGTGGGCTTCGTGCACGCCTACGAGATTCCGGGCACCGCACGGAACGCGCGTGGCGGCCGCTGGGCCCCCACGCCGGGCCGTGAGCTGCTCACCGCCGTGGAGCGTCGGCTGGGACGGCTGCCCCTGATCGCCGAGGATCTGGGTGCGGTCACGCCCGCGGTGATCTCGCTTCGCGACGACTTCGGCCTTCCGGGCATGAAGCTGCTGCACAACGCCTTCTACGCACCCGACAGCGGCGACCTGCCGCAGCACCATCCGGCCAGCTGCGTGGTCTACCCGGGCACCCATGACAACGACGTCAGCCGCGGCTGGGTCCGATGGCTCTCGCCGGAGGCCAAGGCCCGCTTCCGCAGGCTGGCCGGAGGCGATCTGAAGCGGCCGGAGGAGGCTCTGATCCGCATGGCCTACGCCAGTCCGGCCCGGACCGCGGTGGTGGCCATGCAGGATTTCCTGGGCCTGGGGCCCAAGGCCCGCATGAACGTGCCAGGCGTGGCCCAGGGCAACTGGAGCTGGCGGATGGAGCCGGGGGCCATTCCGGCCCCCTTGGCAGGCCATCTCAGGGCTCTGGCCGCGGATTCCGGCCGTCTTGCCAACTGAGCGATTTTGCGGGAAGTTTGGGGGTCTATGCCCGCAGCCGCGAAGTCCAGGAAGTCCCCGACCGCCGCTCCCGCGTCCACGGCGCCGCCCGGAGGCATGGTGGTGGCCGACGCCAAGGTCACGCGACAGGTCCGTCGTGACCTGGAGCGCCTCACCCAGGACCTCTGGTGGAGCTGGAACGAGATCGCGCAGCGGCCTTTCGCCGCGCTGCATCCCGCGGTGTGGGATTCCAGCAATCACGATCCGCTGGCGGTGCTCCGCGCCGTGGACGAGCCGGTTCTGGCGGCCCGCTGCGCCGACGAGTCCTTCCGTGACCTGGTCCGCGCGGCGGTCGACGCCCGCAAGGCCTACCACGCCACGGTGCCGTGGTTCGAGCGACAGGCCTTCCCCGGCGCCAAGGGCCTGCATGTGGCCTACTTCTGCAGCGAGTACGCCATCCACGAGAGTCTGCAGCAGTACTCGGGGGGTCTGGGCGTGCTCGCCGGTGATCATCTGAAGAGCGCCAGCGATCTGGGCCTGCCCTTCACCGCCGTGGGCCTGCTCTACCAGCAGGGCTACTACCTGCAGGAACTTCGTGCGGACGGCTCCACGCGCGTGATCGAGCCCACCTGGGATCCGCGGAAGATGCCGCTGGAGGACACGGGCGTGGACATCCGCGTGCCCATCGGCGACCGCAAGGTGGATGTGCGGCTGTGGATCATGAAGGTGGGCCGATGCCAGGCGGTGCTCATGGACACGGATCGCAAGGGCAACCGCCCCAAGGACCGCCGGCTGACCGAGGGCCTCTACCGCGGCGAGCCCGAACTTCGCATGCGGCAGCAGGTGCTGCTGGGGGTGGGCGGTGTGATGGCCCTGAAGGCCCTGGGGATCAAGGCCACGGTCTTCCACCTGAACGAGGGCCACGCCGCCTTCGCCAGCGTGGCCAGGCTGGCCCAGCTGCGCCGCAAGGGCGAATCGCTGGAGGACGCGTTGGCCGCCATCCGCCGCAGCACGGTCTTCACCACGCACACGCCGGTGCCCGCGGGTCACGACCGCTACGACGCCGAGATGGTGGCGGACGCCCTGCAGACCTGCTGGCGCGAGGCCGGACTGGGACGCAGGGCGTTCCTGGACATGGGTTCGGAGCGTCCGAGCGATCCCAAGGCGCCCTTCTGCATGACGGTGCTGGCTCTTCGCACGGCCGAGCACGTGAACGGCGTGGCAGCCCTGCACGGGCGCGTCAGCCGCGAGATGTGGCAGCAGGTGTACGGCGTGGCCGATCCGGCGCTGGTGCCGATCGGTCATGTCACCAACGGCATCCACGCCCGGACCTGGCTTGCCCCGGAGGCCGAGGCCTTCTGGAAGAGTGCCATCGGCCTTGACCTGGACGAGATCGAGAAGGGCAAGGATCCCTGGAGCGCGGCGGAGTCCGCTTCGCCTGCCGCCTTCTGGGATCTTCGCAACCGCCTGCGGGCACGGCTGGTGCACTTCGTGCGCGAGCGGCTGGCTCGGCAGGCCCAGCGACGCGGCGAGGCTCCCGAGGTCGCCCTGCGAGCCATGCAGGCCTTCCGGGCGGACGCCCTCACCATCGGCTTCGCCCGCCGGTTCGCCACCTACAAGCGGGCACCGCTCATCTTCCGCGAGCCCGAGCGGCTGCGGCGGCTGCTCGAAGACGCCGCCCGACCGGTGCAGATCGTGTTCGCCGGCAAGGCCCATCCGCGTGACGGCGAAGGCCAGGCCTACGCCCAGCAGGTGCATCGCTGGGCCCGTGAGAACGGCTTCGAGGGTCGGGTGGCCCTGATCGAGGAATACGACATGCACGTGGGCCGCATGCTGGTCAGCGGCTGCGACGTGTGGCTGAACAACCCCATGCGTCCGCACGAGGCCAGCGGCACCAGCGGCATGAAGCCGCCCATGCACGGCGGCGTGAACCTGAGCATCCTGGACGGCTGGTGGCCCGAGGGCTTCGACGGCCGCAACGGCTGGGCCATCGGAGACGGCAGCGAAGGCACCGACCGCGAGCGTCAGGACGCCATCGATTCCGCCAGCCTGTACGAGCGGCTCGAGCGGGACGTGGTGCCCGAGTTCTGGGATCGCCACGCCTCGGGGCTGCCGCAGCGTTGGATCGAGCGGGCCCTGCACAGCGTGGCCACGGTGCCCGGCCGGTTCAACAGCCACCGCATGGTGGCGGAGTATCTGGAGAAGAGCTACCTGCCGGCGAACGCCTGATCGCGGCGGTCGGGCTCAGCAGCCGTTGCCGAACAGGAGCAGCAGGCTGCCGATGTCGCCCGAATCCACGGTGCCGCTGCCGTCCAGGTCGCCCGGGCCGCCCGAGTTCCCGAACAGCAGGAGGAGGGCTCCGATGTCGCCGGCGTCCACGGAGCAGCTGCCGTCCAGGTCGCCCGCCAGGGGCGGCTGGGCTTCGTTGCCCTGCGAGTAGACCACGAAGGAGTAGGCGCCGATGTTGAACACCGCGCTCTGGCCCATGCCGTCGTAGGCCGGACCGTTGGCCTCCACATCCACGCACAGCGTGTTGACGTAGTCGCTGGAGTAGCCGTTCCAGTCGCTGTTCAGACGGCACTTCCACATGCCGCCGCGAGGCAGGCCGATGCGGTAGTTGCTCATGGGCACCGTGCTGAAGTTGCACAGGATGACCACGTCGTCGCCCTCGCCGCCGTTCATCCAGCGGTGCCAGGCGATCACCTTGCTGAAGTTGTTCACGTGATGCACGTTGGTGTTGGGACCGGTCAGGCCCCTGGTGACTCCGGTGACGTTCCGGCGCAGCTTGATGATGTCCTTGTACAGGCTCACGATGCCCGCGTAGGTGGTGGTCTTGGACCAGTCCAGCGGATCCGTGTCCGTGAACCAGCCGTCCTCCAGCATCTCCTGGCCCTGGAACATGAAGGGGATGCCGGGGCTGAAGAAGGTCACGGCGGCGCCCAGCGTGCTTCGCTTGCGGGCGAACCAGTCGCCCGGGCTGTTCGGGCTGATGCTGCTGCTCATCCGCTTCTTGCCGTTGGCCACTTCGTCGTGGCTCTCCACGTAGATCACGCGTTCCGTGTGGTTGCCGTTGTAGTTGTGCAGGATCGACTCCCGCACCTTCCACATGTCGCGGCCGCTGTCGCTGGTCTGCTGGATCACGTCGCGCACGTTGTGCACGAACCAGTCCCACTGGCTGTCGAAACCCGCTCCGCCGGCACCGGTGGGCTTGCTGATCCAATCGTTGTCGTCGAAGTCCTCGGCGACGGAGATCTTGCCAGGGAAGAGCGCGTCGATCTCGTCGTTGCACCACTGCAGAAGGCTCCAGCCCTCGGGCAGCTCCTGGCCGAACTGGTCGGTGCGGCGCATGTACTTGGTGGCGTCCCAGCGGAGGCCGTCCATGCGGAATTCGTCAAGCCACATCACGGCGTTGTCGCGGATGTACTGGCGAACCTCGCCGCGGGTGTAGTCCGGGCGGGTGTTGCCCCAGGGCGTGTCCGCCCGCGCGTCCGGATAGAAGAAGATGCCGCCCCGGCCGTTCACGCTCCACCCGTCGTACTGCCACATGTCCAGGTCGGTGGGACCGAAGTGGTTGTAGATCACGTCGGCCAGCACCGCGATGCCACGGGCGTGGGCCGCGTCCACGAACTTCTTCAGTTCGTCAGGCCCGCCATCGGCGCCGCTGGAGGTCTTGGCGTAGGCCGTCTCCACGCTGAACGGGAAGCTGGGGTTGTAGCCCCAGCTGAGATCGCCGGGGAACTCGTTCACCGGCATGAGGCTCACGCAGTTCACGCCGAGATCCTTCAGGTAATCCAGCTTGGCGATGGCGTTGCCGAAGGTGGCGGGAGGCGTGCCGCTGGCCGACTGTCCAAAGGTTCCGATGTGGATCTCGTAGATCACCAGCTCGTTCCAGTTGTCCATCTGGAAGTCGTTGACCTGCCACGAATAGGCGGAAGGGCTGTACACCACGCTGTTGCCCACGCTGCTGGTGACGCGCCGCGCCCGGGGATCGTTCCGCCAGAGCGTGCTGGTTCCGTTGCGGACCACGAACTTGTACTGCGCTCCGGCACCGATCAGCGGCACGTCGCCGGACCAGTATCCATTGCCCTCGGAACTCAGCTGGTGAGCCGTGGTGCTCCAGTTGTTGAAGGTGCCGGCCACCGCCACGCCGGTGGCGTTGGGCGCCCAGGTGCGGAAGGTGACGCCCCTGGCCGTGCCCACCTGATAGGGGACGGCGCCGATGCCGGGGCGCGCCGAGGCTGGAAGCACCGCTGCCACCGCGGAGGTGCACAGAAGGCCCAGGGCTGCAAGGCTGACGACCCATCCCGGCAGGCGAAGCGCCGGGCTGAGGTTGAGGCGGTTCATCGGTGTCGGATCTCCAGAGCGTGGGGCGGCAGCGTCATTCTGCACGACGAATTGAAAAAGGGAAGCGGGAAGGCGTCTCTTTTCCGGATGCTATTTCCGGAATTGATCTCAGGCGAATGGTTCTCGACCAGATTCCCCGGCGAGGATCTCCTGTCATGCCCGTCAAATCACGACAGCCATGTCGGTAATGTCGGGCATCCGCGGTTGGCGGCGGCTGCGATCGCCAAGCGTCAATCTTCGGCGGCGATGGTCTTCAAGGAGCCCGGCAGGGCATAACGGCTCAGCCCCAGGAGGTCGGCGTACGACGGATCCTCCTCGGAAATGTCCACGCCGTTGGAGGTGTCCGCCCCTCGAAGGGCCTGCGACGTCTCCTGATTGCGGACGGCGTCGGACTGGATCCGGTAGGCCCCGGTGCTGGCGTCCACGAACGACATGTTCACGGTGGCCTGTCCCACCTGCCAGACCGCGGGGAGGTCGAACCACTTCCGAGCCTGCCTGGGGTTGGGATTGAAGAGCATGCCGTTCAGGTTCCAGCCTGCGGAGGATGCCGTGGCGTGCATGGGATCGTTGTCTCCGACGAACATGGCCGTCGCGGAGGGTTGAAGGATGCGACTCCCCGTTCGCGTGTCGAAAGCCAGGCTGCAGGCCGTCGCATAGTCGCCCCCGCGGAACTTCCCTGGCGTGTCCACGGCATCATCCGCGTACAGCACGCCGACCCACGCGTTGATGGAGTAGCTCCGAAGACGACCCGTGGCGTCCATGGGACTCTGATAGGCCTCGAGCGAGCCGAGATAGCTGAAGAGCGATCCGCCCTCCAGGGCCGCCGCCGTCTCCATTCCATTGCCACTGATCGCCCCCGCACACTGGGTGGAATCGGAGCAGATCCAGCCGCGGTACTTCACGGCCGCTGGATCGCTTGCGAGGGCCAGCTCCTCGCGGAGCCCTCCGTCACCACCGGGGCAGTCTCCGGGGCGAGCCTTCATGGAGGTCCAGCCGCTTGGGGTGCTGGTGCGGGGGCTGGGCAGCCGTCCCTTCATGTCCGCGGCGTAGCCCTGTGCCGCCTGTGCCAGTCCGCGAAGACGAGATCGATCCGACGTGTCCTGTGCCGCACGCCGCGCACCGCCCACCGCCACGATCAGCAGGCCGGCCAGCAGCCCGATGACCGCGATCACCACCAGCAGCTCCACGAGCGTGAAGCCATGTCGGCATGGGGAGGTCCGGGGACGACGGCTCATGCATTTCTTATCCGAACCTGAACAATGGCCGGTTCCCCGTTCGGATCGCGCAGCGGTCATGGCGGAAGTCCTTTCCATGCGGCGTCGGGGTCAGTGCCCGAAGAGATTCTTCATGGCGAACATGCCCTGGGCCTCGAAGTAGGCCAGGGCCTCGTCCACGCTCCGGAAGATCTTGGTGGCGGTCTCGGTGATGAAGGGACTGGGGTTCTTGCGGGGCTTCCAGACCACGTAGACCTCCTTGGCGTGCTCCCACGCGTGCTGGAGTTCCCGCTCCACGCCGCTGCTCAGGCCGGGGATGCCGCCCGGCAGCTCCGGAACCAGGCTCACGATCATGTCGCTCTGGTCGATCAGGCGGAAGTCCCGCATGTAGATCTGCCCGTCCACGTCGCCCGCGATGTCGAGCACCTGCTTCACGCTCACCCGCAGCGGCGGGGCATCCTTGCGGCCGCCGAAGCTGTGGGCCTTGACCTCGATGAAGTCCTTGCCCTCGCGCGCGGCCGCGATGGCGTTGTCGAGCAGCAGCTTCTCGTCCACGTCGCCGGGGTCGAAGGTGATGAAGTGCTTGGCCAGCTCCGCGCGGAAATGGTCGATCTCCGCCAGCACGTCGGGCATGTCGACCACATGGCTCATCGGGAAGCTGGGATAGACCTTGCGCATCTCGGGGCGCGTGATCA
>CAIOTP010000282.1 GCA_903861235.1 uncultured bacterium
CGGTGATCGAGCGGCCCTTCACGGAACCCGCACCGCGCCGCAGCTGCACCTTCGAGAGCATCTACTTCAGCGGGGGCAACGATCCCGACATCCACCTGGAGCGGAAGCGTCTGGGTCACGAGCTGGCTCCCCGCGTGCTCGAGGTCCTCGGCGGAGACGCGGACCGCGCAGTGTTCGGCTTCATTCCCAACACCAGCGAGACCGCCTACATTGGCCTGGTCGAGGAGGTGGGCCGCCGCGTGCGCCTGGCCCGCCACGCGGAGCTCTGCCGGCGGCTCGCCGCAGGCACGCTCACCGCAGCCGACCTGGAGGCCGCCCTCTCGCTGGGCGTGAGGGCGGAGAAGGTGGCCCACAAGGACCAGAAGCTGCGGACCTTCATCACCCACGACGAGGCCCGTCGCGACCTGGTCACGCACGTCTACGACGTGACGCCCGGCGTGGTCCGACCCGAAGACACGCTGGTCATGGTGGACGACAGCATCGTGCGGGGCACCACGCTGCGTGAGAGCATCGTGACCATGCTGGCGCGGCTTCAGCCGGCTCGGATCCTGATCGTGAGCAGCAGCCCGCCCATCGGCTACCCGGACTGCTACGGCATCGACATGAGCCAACTGGGCCGCTTCATCGCCTTCGAGGCCGCCGTGACGGTGCTCAGGGAACGCGGCCGACAGGATCTGCTTGACGAGGTGGAGCGGCGCTGCCTGGAACAGCAGCACTGGCCGGCCGAGCGCATGGTGAACCATGTGCGCCGGATCTACGAGGCCGTGGGTCTGGCGGACCTCGAGACCACGGTCGCCCGTCTCATCCGCCCCGTGGATCTGACCTGGAAGGGTTCGCTGCAGGTCGTGTACCAGTCGCTCGAGGGACTCCGACGGGCCATGCCGACCCACACCGGCACCTGGTACTTCGACGGTGAATACCCCACCCCCGGTGGCCTGCGGGTGCTCAACACCGCCTATCTGCAGTGGTGTCGCCGCGAGGACGCCCGGGCCTACTGAAGGTCGGCCCCAAGCCCGTTTCTGGGCCAAAATCCCGCCCTCTCCGCCCTCACCCCTTCCCCTTGACCTTGGGAGGGGTTTCGGCTGTAATGCTCGGCCCGACTCTGCCGACCCCGGCAGGGCGTCCAGCATCGCTTCAGGAGTCCGAATGGCTCGTTACACCGGTCCCAAGGTCAAGCTCTCCCGTCGCGTCGGCGTGCCCGTGGCGGACACGCCCAAGCACACCGCCAAGCGCCAGCTCACGGCGCCCGGCATGCACGGCTTCCGCGGCAAGCGGGCCAAGCCCTACGGCGTGCGCAAGGACGAGAAGCAGAAGCTGCGCTACCACTACGGCGTGCTGGAGGCCCAGTTCCGCCGCACCCTGGCGACCGCGGGCCGCATGACCGGCAACACCGGCGAAGTGCTGCTGCAGCTCCTGGAGCGTCGCGTGGACAACCTGCTTCGGCGAGCCGGCTTCGCCCGCACCATCTGGGCGGCCCGCCAGATCGTGGCCCACGGCCATGTGAAGGTGAACGGCCAGAAGGTCGACCGCCCGAGTTTCGTGGTGGCCATCGGCGACGTGATCACGATCAAGGAGAAGACCCAGAAGCTCGTCCGTGACAACATGGAGAGCCTCGCGGGCCATCAGGTCCCCGGCTGGCTGGAAGTGAACCCTGCCGAACTCACGGCCAAGGTCACCAGCCTGCCGACCTCGGACCAGATCCCCTTCGACGTCAACACGAACCTGATCATCGAGTTCTACCGCTGACTCTCACCGCCCGACCGCGGCGATCGCCCGGCGGTTGGGCAGGCGAACGCGTGCGGCGGGTGGTTCCACCAGGACCCACCCCGCGATCGCCATGCTGAAGTTCCTCCGCAAGTACAACAAGTTCCTCCTCGCCGGCTTCGGCACCCTGCTGCTCATCGTGTGGCTGGTGCCCAGCGCCGTCACGCAGTTCTCCCGGGAAGCCGGGGCCACCGGTGCCACCTGGGCCACGCTCCGCGACGGCACCAAGGTGACCGTGGGCGAGCTGCAGACGCTTCAGCGGCAGATCAAGGTGCTGGACGCCCTGGGTCTTCCCCTGCTCCAGCAGCTTGGGTCGAAGAACGATCCGTCGCTCTGGTACCTGCTCACCCGGGAAGCCCGCGGTGCCGGGCTGGTGGGTGGCGTGAGCGACGGTCAGCAGGTGCTGCAGCAGGTGGCGGGAAGCACGCCACCCGAGCAGGTCCTGCGATCCCTCTGCGCGGC
>CAIOTP010000283.1 GCA_903861235.1 uncultured bacterium
CGCAGGCCGCCGCCAGCAGCGTGCACGCCACCAGCACCAGACGGATCGGCATGGAGCGGGCGATTCGCATCAGGCCTTCACTATAGCGAAGGTGCCCGGTCACCCCGCCCACACGAACTCGATCGGGGCTTCGATTCCGGCCGAAAGGCTCTTGTGCACCGGGCAGGTGTGGGCGGCGTTCTCGAGCTGCTGCCTCTGCGGGTGGTCGGCAGGCAGCGGCACCCGCACCACCGTCTTCAGGCTGCCGATCCTTCGCGGTGGGTCGGTCGCCATGACCTTCTGCGTGGTGGCGGTCATGCCCTCCAGGGCCAGGCCATGCCGCTGCGCCACGATGCCCATGATGGTCATGATGCAGGCAGGCAGCGCCGCAGCCAGCAGGTCGGTCGGCGAGAAGGCCTCGCCCTTGCCGTGGTTGTCCTTGGGTGCGTCGGTCAGCAGCGTGCTGCCGCTGGGTCCGTGGGTGGCCTCGCAACGCAGATTGCCTTCGTATCGGACGGTGATCTCGACCATGCGTTCAACCTACGAGCGTTCAGGCCCCGTTGGAAGGGGCGAACATGCCGTCGCGAGACACAAAAATCGACCGGACGGGTTCCGGCCACCCCCGCCACCCGTTACCCTACGAACCGGCAGGATTTCCGAAGGATTTCCTGCAGCCCGCATGACCGCACCGCTGCCCGCCACCCGCTCCGAGACGGCCTTCGAGGACTTCAAGCTTCCTCTGGTGCGCGATGCGGCGGTGGCCGAGGCGAACCGCTGCCTCTTCTGCAGCGATGCGCCATGCGTGAACGCCTGCCCCACGCACATCGACATTCCGCAGTTCATCCGCAAGATCGCCACGGACAACGTGCGCGGCTCGGCGAAGACCATCTTCGATTCGAACATCCTGGGCATGAGCTGCGCGCGGGTGTGCCCCGTGGAGGTGCTCTGCGTGGGTGCATGCGTGTACAACGACCTGGAGCAGCCCCCGATCGCCATCGGCAAGCTGCAGCGCTACGCCACCGACACCGCCTTCGAGAAGGGCTGGAAGTTCTTCGAGGCGGGCAAGCCCACCGGCAGGAAGGTGGCGCTGATCGGCGCGGGCCCCGCCAGCCTGGCCGCGGCGCACGAGCTGCGTCGTCTGGGCCACGCGTGCACCATCTTCGAGAGGCGCGCCACCGTGGGCGGCCTGAACACCTTCGGCGTGGCCCCCTACAAGATGAAGGCCGACCGCAGCCTGACCGAGACCGAGTGGGTGCTCTCGATCGGCGGCATCCAGGTGAAGACCGGCGTGACCGTGGGCAAGGACGTGACGCTCGAGCAGCTGGAGGAGGACTTCGACGCGGTCTTCGTGGGCGTGGGCCTTGGCGCGGACAGCGCGCTGGGACTGCCGGGCGAGAACCTGCAGGGCGTGCATGGTGCCGTGGCGTGGATCGAGCACATGAAGCTTGCCAAGGCCGACCTGTCCACCGTGAAGCACGCGGTGGTGGTGGGCGGCGGCAACACCGCCATCGACGCCGTGCGCGAGGTGCGGGGCCTGGGCGTGCCCAGCGTGACCATGCTCTACCGCGGCACGCGCGAAGGCATGAGCGGCTATCAGCATGAATGGGACGCCGCGATCCAGGAAGGCGTGACCGCCGCGTGGCAGTCGCTGCCGATCGCCTTCGAGGGCGCCGGCCGCGTGCAGCGCGTGAAGTGCGTGAAGCTCGACGCCTCGAAGAAGCCGATCGCCGGCACCGAATTCTCGATCGACGCCGACCTGGTGCTGCTCGCCATCGGGCAGGCCAAGCTCGGCGCCATGCTCGGCTCGCTGGCCGGCATCCGCGTGGACAAGGGCGTGATCGCCGTCGATGCCCACGGCTTCACCGGTCGAGCCGGGTGGTACGCCGGCGGCGACTGCACCAACGGCGGCAAGGAAGTGGTGAACGCCGCGGCCGAAGGCAAGGCCGCCGCACGGGCCATGCACGCCGCCATGACTCAGGGAACCACCCATGCCTGACCTGTCCACGAACACCGGCGGCATCCACAGCCCGAACCCCTTCTGGCTGGCCAGCGCCCCCCCTGCCAACAGCGGCCTGCAGATCCAGCGCGCCTTCGAGGCCGGCTGGGGCGGCGCGGTGTGGAAGACGCTGGGCACGCCCATCCAGAACGTGAGCAGCCGCTTCGGCGGCCACACCATCGGCGGCGTGCGGGGAGCGGGCTTCAACAACATCGAACTGATCACCGACCGTCCGATCGAGACGAACCTGCGCGAGATCACCGAGACCAAGAAGCTCTTCCCGAAGAACCCCATCATCGTGTCGCTGATGGTCGAGACGGAGGCGGAGTGGAAGGACATCATCAAGAAGAGCATCGACGCCGGTGCCGATGGCCTGGAACTCAACTTCGGCTGCCCGCACGGCATGTGCGAGCGCGGCATGGGCAGCGCCGTGGGTCAGGAGCCCAAGATCAACGAGCGCATCACGGGCTGGGCGGTGCAGTACAGCACCGTGCCCGTGC
>CAIOTP010000284.1 GCA_903861235.1 uncultured bacterium
ACGAAGGCGCCGAACTCCGCCAGCTTGGTCACGCGGCCGGTGATCGTCTCGCCCGGAGCGATCGCCTCGAGCTTTCCGGCCATCGGATCCTGCATCACTTCCTTGCGGCTCAGCGAGATCTTGGGGGGCTTCTGCGCCAGGTCCACGCGAAGCACCTTCACCTTCACCACATCGCCCACCTTGACCACCTCGGACGGATCCTTGATCCGTTCGTGGGACAGGTCGCTGACGTGGATCAGGCCGTCCACGCCGCCCAGGTCTGCGAAGGCTCCGAAGGCCTGCACGCTGGAGATGGTCACGTCGCGGATCTGGCCTGGAGTGAGCTCCGCCAGCGTCTTTTCCCGCATGCCGGCCCGCTCCCGGGCCAGGGCCGCCTTGCGGCTGAGCACCATGCGGCCCTTGTCCTTGCGAAGCTCGATGATCATGCAGGGGAACTTCTCGCCGAGGAAGATGCTGATGTCCTCCACGGGTCGGATGTCCACCTGTCCTGCCGGCATGAAGGCTCGGTGGTGCGAGACCTCCATGTCGAGTCCGCCCTTGTTCATGCCGATGCATCGGGCCTCGACGACCTGGCCTTCGGTCAGGTGCTCCCATGGGGCCTTGGTGGTCGCGCCGGGCAGGGCCAGGATGAGCAGGCCCTCGAACGCGTCGAGCCGCTCCACCACGAAATCCACCTGCTCGCCCGGCTTGGGGGCTTCCTTGAACTGCCGCAGCGGGCAGACGCCCTGGCTCTTGGGCCCGAACTCGACCATCACATCCTCGCCCTGCACCCGGATCACGGTGCCCGTGCGGTTCTGCCGGTCCGGCTTGAGGCGGGACGCGGGCACGCGGGAGGCGGGAAGGTTCAGCAGGTCCTGATCGCTGAGTCCGCCGAGTGCGGCCTGCATCTCCTGCTCGAGGGATGGGTCCGAGGCGGCTTGGATCGGTCGAGGGTCGGCCATGGCAGCGGAAAGGCTAACCGTTTCAGGCCCGGCCCGGCGAATCCGGCAACCCGGGGAGGGTGGTCCGGCGAATGGGTCCGGACGACCCTCCCGCCCGGGCGGGGTTATATTCCCCGCCCCGGCCACTCCCTTCCGACACCGAGACCACGGCCCACACGCCCAGACGGCACCCAGACCACAGCATGCCGAAGAACCAAGCCGCATGGGGCATCGAGATCGGTGCCTTCGCCATCAAGGCCATCCGCCTCGAACGAGACGGGGACAACGTCTCCGTGGTGGACTACGCCTACATCCCGCACGCCAAGCCGCTGAGCTCGCCGGACATCGATCCGGTGGAGATCACCCGCCTGACGCTCCAGCAGTTCGTCGCCGCCAAGAACCTCGACGGCGTGAAGACGGTCGTTTCCGTGCCCGGCAACGTGGGCCTGGCCCGCTTCGTCAAGTTGCCGCCCGTCGAGGCCAAGCAGATCGCCAACCTGGTGAAGTTCGAGGCGGCCCAGCAGATTCCCTTCCCGATCGAGGAGGTGGAGTGGGACTACCACCAGTTCGCCAGCGCGGACAGCCCCGAGGTGGAGGTGGGCATCTTCGCCATCACCAAGGAGAAGGTGCGCGACCGCCTGGCGCTCTACGCCGAGTTCGGCATCCGCCCCGAGATCGTGACCCTCGGATCCATGGCCGTGTTCAACGCCATGACCTACGACCTGAGCCTGGGCGAGCAGCACAAGCCGGCGGTCTTCCTGGACATCGGCACGCAGTCCACGGACGTGGTGATCGCGGAGAACGGCCGCTGCTGGATCCGATCCTTCGCCCTGGGCGGCACCAACTTCACCGAGGCGCTCTCCGAATCCTTCAAGATCAACTATTCCAAGGCGGATCGACTGAAGGCCGAGAGCGCCAGCAGCAAGTACGCCCGCCAGATGATGCAGGCCATGCGCCCGGTGTTCGGCGACCTGGTCACGGATGTCCAGCGCTCCATCGGCAGCTACCAGATGTCCCATCGGGATCACCCGATCGAGCAGGCCTGGGGCGTGGGAAGCACCTTCCGCATCCCGGGTCTCCGCAAGTTCCTGGGGCAGCAGCTCAACGTGGATGTGCAGCGTGTGGACGAGTTCAAGCGCATCCGCGTGGAAGGGCGTGATGCCGCGGACTTCGCCGCCAATTCCGTGAACATGGTCACCGCGTACGGCCTGGCCCTGCAGGGGGTGGGTCTGGCCAGCATCTCCGTGAACCTCTCGCCCGTGGGCAACCTTCGCGAGAAGGTCTGGCAGGCCAAGAACCGCTGGTTCATCGCGGCGGCCAGCGTGGCGGCGGTCGCCTCGGCCGGTCTGTTCGTGCGGCCGCTCATGGAGAAGCAGTTCGTCTCCGGCGACACCGCGCTCAGCCGGGCCACCCAGGTCACCTCGACCGCCGACGGTCTGAAGAACCGCCTCCAGGCCGCACAAGGCGAGGGCGGTGCGGGCAGTTCCAAGGCCAACGTGCAGATGCTGCTCGACCAGCGAGGCATCTGGCCTCAGCTGGTCCGGGACGCCGTGGCCGCCACGCTGAGCAGCGATCCCAAGAAGGAGCTGGCGACCGACGATCCGGCCGAGCTGGTCAAGATTCCCAACGACCAGCGGCGGCTCATCTCGCTGCAGGAACTCAAGGGCGAATACGCCTTGAAGCCCGAGGGCGGTGCCCGCACGATCCAGGTCGAGATGAAGATCGACTACGTGCACATGGACGGCAAGCCCAACTCCTACCTGGACGGCACGGTGGGCAAGTGGCTTCGGGATCACGCGGACCGCAAGGAAGTCCCCTACACCATCGATCCGGCGAGCATCAAGATCGCCGAAGGCAAGGAAGTGGTCGTGGCCGAGCCCGAATCGGGCAAGAGCGACGGCGCCACGCCCCCCGAGGCCGGCGGAACGACTCCGCCTTCGAGGCCACCCGCGGGCGGTGCTCCGGGCTCGGGCGGTGGCATGGGTGGCGCGCCCGGCGCCCCGCCGCCTCCCGCAGGCGGTGGCGGTGGTGGCGGCGGCACCACCAGTCCCGGCCGACGGCGCGGCGGTGGTGGCACGGTGCGCTCCGGTGGCGGCATGGGTGGGATGAGCCTGGGTGGTCCGGCGCCGCCGAGCGACGACAAGCCCTCCACGCCGGTCGACGGTGGAGGCGGCTCGGGCGGTCCCGCGGGAGGCAGCACGGAAGCCGCGGCGGAGACGCAGAAGAGCTCGGGCGATCTGGAGCAGCTCGCGCCGCTGGGTGCCATGCCGATGATCTACGGCCCGGGTGCCAAGGTGTATTCCGGCACGGTGCGATTCACGGCGGTGCTTCGTGGCGGCGCCAAGCCCTCGGATCAAGGAGCGCCAGCGTCATGAGCGAGGATGAAGAGAGCGGCAAGCAGGACCGTTCGGCCGCCATGAAGGCGTACGCCGAGGTGGCGGTGGTCTTCGTCAAGCAGCGATGGGTGCCGCTGCTCTGTGCCGTGCTGGTCGTGGCGGCCCCGCTCACCGCGTGGCTGCTCGTGGATGTCGCCCGCGAGCCCGTGCTCACGGCGATCAAGCAGCGATCGGACGCCTTCGACAAGCTGGCGGCCACGGAGAAGGTGCCGGTGGAGGTCCGCAAGGCCGACGGCACCACCGCGAGCGAGAGCGTGACCTTGAACGAGGAGATCGTCAAGCGAGTGGCGGCCAACAACCGCTCCATCGGCGGGGGCTCGCTGGCCCTGTACGAGCAGGCCGTTCGACGGAATCGCGGTTGCGATGCGAGCGCGGATTGCGCCAAGCCCCGGCATCAGGTGGCGGCGCAGTTCCTGCCGCATTTCCCCATGCCGGAGGCTGCGGCGGATCGCACGGTGGCCAAGCTTCGTGAGAACGGCTTCTTCGAGGCGGAGAAGCTCCGCAAGGCCCTGGAGAAGTCGTACGGCGTCGAAACGGCCCCCAAGCCGTCCGCCGTGCTGGACAACGTGCAGCGGGCCGAGCAGGAGTATCTGGCGGGCACCCTCCGCAAGAAGAACCGCGCCGAGATCACCGAGCCTCGTGAACTCGAGGCGCTCAACCAGCACCTGATCGACGCCCGCAAGGAGTTCCTGGTGCAGCACGCGGCCCAGGTCGCCTTCTACATGGATCCCTGGGCCATCAACTGGCCCGAGGCGCCCCAGGAAACGGCGGAGAAGTCCGATTCTCCCGCGGCGTTCGAGCGGGCCTTGAGCACCCTCTTCCAGTTCCAGTGGGATCTGTGGCTGGTCGACGACGTCTTCGCGGCCATCCGCCGCATGAACGAGGAGGGTTCGCCCTCCGGTGGCGCCTCGGCGGCCGTCCGTGGACCCATGGTCGCGCCGGTCAAGCGGGTCATGGAACTGCAGATCTCGCCCATCGGCATGGCTGCAGCTGCAGCCGGCGACGCCTCGGCCGCTCCGCCGGCGGAGGAGAACGCCGAAGCGGCGGCCGGTCCCACGGGCGAGCCGATCGATCCCAAGGGGGCCGTCGAGCCGGACTTCGCCTCGTCTCTCACGGGGCTCAAGTCGAACCAGCTCTTCGACGTCCGCACGGCTCGTCTTCGCGTGGTGGTGGAGACGGCGGCCATTCCCCGCCTGATCGACGCCTTGGCGAGGCAGAACTTCATCAGCGTCACCGGGCTCTCCATGGCTCCGGTGGACGCCTTCGCGGCCGCGAAGCAGGGCTATGTCTACGGACCGCAACCCTGCAGCGACGTGACGCTCACGCTCCAGTCCGTCTGGTTCCGTGAATGGGTGACCGAGAGGATGCCGACCGCCATGCGGAAGGCCCTCAACACGGCCGGACCGGCCCCCAAGGAGCCGCCGCCCGGTGAAACGCCTCCCGCCGAGGCAGCCCCCCAGGGCTGAGGCCCTTCAGGATCGATGCCATGAGGAACATCAGCTTCGTCGAGCGTCATTTTGAGAAGGTCGCCCTCGCCTTGGTGGGTCTGGGCATGCTCGCCTGGGTCGGCTGGGACCTGACCGGCTGGGGCCAGGGTTCCGTCAAGTTCGGCGGCCGCCAGGTGCCGCTGTCCGAGGTGGACAACGAGTTGGAGAAGAAGGCGAAGGCCGTCGCCGCCCGTCAGGCGGCCTCGGATGTGCCCGAGAGCCTTGGTCTTTCCGAGATCGCCGGCGTGGCCGACGCCAGTGACGAAGATCGTGAGAAGGCCATGGCCAGGATTCGCGAGCAGGTCCAGGCCCAGGCCAACCAGACCTTCGGCGCCAGCGTGGCCGGCAAGGATCCGCTTCCCAAGAACGCTCCAGCCGTCGCCTCGCGACTCTTCAGTTCCGATCTTGCCGGCCGCGAGCGGTGGTACCACGAGCCGCGTTTCGGTCCGGTGTCCATGATCTCGCCGGTGATCCAGTGGGAAGGCTGCGTGGCCGCACCCCAGGCCGCCGACAAGGATTCCTCCGGCGAGAAGGCCAAGGCCAAGGGCGAACAGCCAGCAGCGCCGCTCGCCAACTTCCTCGCTTCACTCGACGCCCGCCAGGGCTGGCCCAAGGGCGATCGCAACGTGATCTGCGCCATGCCCGCCGCCATGGTGGATCTGAAGGCCATTCGCGAGGAATTCAAGAAGGCGGACGAGAAGGCGTCGCCCTCTCGCGCCGCGGTGCCGGCTTCGTGGCGCAACGGCACCATCACCATCATCGATGTGGTCTTCGAGCGTCAGGAGCGGCAGCCCGACGGCTCCTGGGGACCGACCACGGTGGTGCCTCAGGTGCCGCTGGAGGGCCTCCGGGCGTTCCGCGGCGAGGACATCAAGGATCCGGCCACGGTCTTCGAGGCCATGCGGAGCGATCCCACGCTGCAGCGGAAGATCCTCCAGCCCTCGTTCTTCGGTCTGTCCGGCGGCAAGGTGCCTGATCCCACGGCGGCAGGAGCTGCGTCGAATTCGGAGGCTTCGGAGCCTGCCGAGGTCCTCGAGCTCAAGGCCAAGCTTCGGAAGGTCGAGGCCGACAAGGCCAAGACGGAGACCGATCTGGCCGCTGCGGGTGGCGAGTACCGCAAGCCCCCGGCGGGCGGGAAGGGCGGTGGAGATTCGGGCAAGGGTGGCGGCAAGGGTGGCGGCAA
>CAIOTP010000285.1 GCA_903861235.1 uncultured bacterium
GGACTTGGCCACCGGCGCCGATCCACCTGCGAGCGAGTTCCCAGTGCCGCCATCCCGTGCCGATGCCCGGTCCGCCTGCGTAATGGTTGACGATCCAGATCCGAGTCATGGACTGGTCGGCGCCGTCACTTCGGTCGGACTCGGTGAGATCGTCTCTCGCAGCAGGCCGATCCACTCCTTGACGCTGTTTTCGGTCTGTGCAAGGGCTTGGCCGCGTGGGACAAGCATGAGCCATCTGAAGCGTTCGGCGGATCCAAGGGTTTCGAAGTCACATGGGACCGGCGTCACCCGGAATCCAAGGCGCTCCACGATCAAGCGAGCGCGGGGCATGTGAATGGCGCTGGTGCACAAGAGCACGTGCAGGACGCCCAGCGACTTCAACTGGACTGCCAACCTCGCTGTCTCGTCAGAGGTGTACAACGCTTGTCCACAGGCAAGCATCGCTTCCGGCGGGACACCCCGTTCGATCGCCAAGCGACGCATGTAATCACTCACCAGAGGTCGGTCGGGCAGACCGAATTCGCCGCCGCCAAGAGCCAGGATCGGCGCACGACCGGCCTTGAAGGCTCGGACCGCGATCTCGAAGCGGTCTCCGGCAGCCTTGGTGAAGAGATGCGTCTCTCCGGCCTCCGAAACATGACCCTGCTGCCCACCCCCGAGCACCATGATGGCGTCGGCCAAAGGAGCGTCTTCGGGCCTCAGGAAGGGCGTCTGCCGCTCCAGAGAGCGGGCGAGCAGGGCGGCCACCCACGGTGTGCTGGCAAAGTAGAGGATCGCCAAGCCCGAGGCGGCAATCGCGAGTGCCTTCCGACATCGCCCAGTTTCGAAGGGCTGGCGCCGGAGTTGTCTCCATGCCAGAAAGAGCCCCAGAGCGATCAGGGCCACCGACACGCCGCTCGGCATGAAGAACATGATGTACCAACGCGTGGGAATCAGGTTCACGCACCAAGAGTATCGGCCACGCCCTCCGCACCTCGCCGTATCCTCGGCCGCATGAGTCCCCTCATGGGCGAGGCCATCGGCACCGCAGCCTCGGTGATGCTCGGCACGGCAGCCACCTGTCGCATGCGGCTGGGTGGGGGCGATGGTTCATGGCATGCGTTGACCATGTCCATGGCCTGGGTCGGCGCCACCTTCGCCGGTCTGCTGATCGCCGCCTCCTCCGGCGCGGGTCACCTGAATCCCGCGGTGACGCTGGGCCTGTACGCCGGAGGTCACTTCCCGGGAGATCGCGTGCAGCCTTTCATGCTGGCCCAATGCCTGGGGGCCTTCCTCGGCGCCGCCCTCATGTGGCTCTCGTGCCTTCCGCTCTGGGGTCAGGCTCGCGGCGATCGGCGCACCATCGACTGCTTCTGCGTCCAGCCTGCGGTTCGCGCCCCGCTGGGAATCCTGCTGGTGGAAGTGGTGGGCACCATGCTGCTTGTGGCCGGTTTCATGGCCCTGCGCAAGGCGTGTGCGGCCGATCCGACCACATCCATGGTGGAGGGCAGGGGCATCATGCTGTGGGCGATCGGCGGTGCAGCACTGACGCTGTCCCTGGGTCTTTCGCTGGCTGGCGGCTGGGGCGTGGCGTTGAATCCGGCACGGGACCTGGGGCCCCGGTTGGCTCACACGCTGCTTCCGTTGCCGGGAAAGGGCTCCAGCGCCTGGTGGGAAGCCTGGCCTGCAGTCGTCGGGCCTCTGGTCGGCGCGTGGATCGCCGGTGCGTTGTCTCGCACACTCGCCTGAGAGCTGGGCTCGTAGCATCCGCTTCATGCTTCGCCGCGCCCGCAACGTCGTCATGGCTGCCCTCGCCACCCTGGTGATCGCCGCTGCCGCCGTACCCCAGCAGCCGGCGGAACTGCCATGGTTCATCCTTCTTGGGCAGCGTGTGGCCAAGGTCCGCGAGCGCATGCCCTTCGAGAATCGCGTGGTGCTGGTCCCTGACGAGGCGACCTTCCTGGAGGAGGTGTCCCTCTGGCGCGCCGGCCGATCGGCGCTCGACAAGGATCCGGCCACCCGCGATCGCCGGCAAGGCTGCTGGCCGGTGCTGATCGAGGACGACGTCTTCACGCCGCTGTTCATCCGCGCCTACAAGCCGGCCAAGGTGATCCGTCGCACCAGCAAGGCGCCGCCGCTGGCCGATGCCCAAGCCATCCGTGACGCGGTGCGGAAGGCCATCTTCTCCTGCTGGTTCGCCGATGCGGACGCCACAGGGGGCGATCGCGCCATCTTCGCGCGACAGGACCACACGCCACCGGGCCTGGTCGCCTTCTCCACCAAGGATCCGGGCTATCTGGCTGCCGCCGCGCTCGGTGCCGCGGACGGGCTGATTCCCGTGGAGATCCAGGGTGACTTCGGCGGCCCCAACGCCTCCATGGACAAGGCCCGCTTCGGCGAACTGTCCGAGGCCATCCGCACGGCGTTCGCGGGTTCGGGCATGGAGTACCGGCGCCTGGGGGATGAACTGGACACGCTGGCGTTGTGCATGGCCACCGCACAGCGTGCCGTGCTCGACCTTCCGGAGGGCCAGAGACCCTCGCTGCCTGGCATGCCGCCCATCAAGCCGGAGGATCCGGTGGCGGTCACGGACGCCCTCTGTCGCAACGACGACGGCACGCGGTATGCGGTCTGCGGGGCGATCTTCGGTTCGCCGGCTCGGTGCGCGTACATGGCCATGTGCAGCGTGTTTCTGTCCAGGAACACGCTCTGGTGCATGGACAGTTACGCCTCGTCTCCACAGTTCGCCACCTACGGGTTCACGCCGATCGTGCCGGTGCTGCAGGAGACAGGGTTGACCCATCGGGTCATTCAGGGTGCCGAGATCGGACTGGACCGATGGCGCTCCCTCATGATGACCGGCTGGGAGTGCGACATGCTGTTCCTGAACTCCTCGGGCAATCCCGACTTCTTCGACCTGTGTCCACCCACGGGCGCCATGAACCCCGATCGCGGAGGCCCGGGCGACATTCCCGTGCTGCACCGACCGCTGGCCCTGAGCATGATCCATTCATGGTCGCTGCAGACGCCGGACGAGCGGGAGACGATCGGAGGCAGGTGGCTCGATTCAGGGGTCTATGCCTACGTGGGCAGTGTCCACGAGCCCTATCTCTTCGCGTTCCTTCCGCCGGCTGCACAGCTGGAGCGCCTGGTGAACCTGACCCCGTTCCTGGTGGCCGCCCGACAGTTCGACGGCCCATTCGCCATGCCATGGCGTGTGGACACGCTCGGCGATCCCTTGATGATCTGTGGGGTGCCCCGCGGCTGGAATCCCCCTGAGCGACTGAAGCCCACCCCCATGGTGCCAGGACAGGAAGACGCGGTGGCGAAGTGCGCCTCCCTGCTCCGTGCCGCAGACACGGACGCCGACGGACAGGCCAGCCTCGCGGCCATGCGCGAACTTGCACGACTGGCTCGAGACGAGGTGGCGGTGAAGTTCTGGCAGAACTGCAAGGACCGGTCGTGGAGCGCCCGGGTGGCTCCGCTGGCGCTCGATCCGCTCTTCGCTCGCCGGGAGCAGCAGGAATTCCTGGTGGCGTACGGCCGCACCGCCGCACCCTCCGACCGGCAACGCGACATGCTCTGGCAGCTCTGGGGTCCCCAACTGGACCAGCTGAAGGATGCCAACCAGGTGGAGCTCTTCGCCAACGCGGTCCGGAAGTCCTGGCCCTCCATGGACTGGGAGCGACTGAGGGGTCCCATGACCTCGGCCATGGGGGGACAAGCCACCCGGGCCGCCATGCTTCGAAGCATGGAATCCACCCCCAATCCGCAGCATCGAGCCGCCATGCAGGCATTGCTGGCGAAGTGATGGACTCAGCGACGATTCGGGGTGGCGACTGAGCCTTCGGACATCCGGGCCAGCAATCGCTGTCGAAGTTCGGCCGGGTCCATGTCGAACCGGCTCGTCACGGGTTGTCCGGTCACACGCTGCGCCTGATCGAGCGCCACGGCGAGCACGGCCATGGTGCCGGTCAGGGTGGGGTGCAGACGGTCGCGCTGCATCAGCGGCCCCAGATGCGCTTCGCTCCAGACACGGCCGCAGGCGGTCACCGGATCCTGCGCGAGCGTGCAGCGGACCAGCTCGGACATGGGAGCGATGGCCACATTGGGACGACCGCGCGCCCAGGCCCGAACCCTTTCGTTGAGCTGATCCAGGCACTCGCCGGGTGGCACCATGGCCTGCACCAGCATGCCGCCCTCGACCGAGTCCTGCATGTCAGGCAGGTCGCCGACCACCATGGGCACCCCGGACGCGGCCAGTTGATCCAGTCGATCCAGCGCGGTCGCGAGCAGAGCCAGTCGATCTTCACAGGTGCGAAGCGGCTTGCCCTGCACGCCCCGGACGCCATAGGCGTTCCAGAAGAGCCAGTCGATGGCGATCACCAGCGTGGGCCTGGCCTTCAGGGCGTCCTCCACGCTGCGCCGGGCCGTGGCGTCGGGCTGCATGAAGTAGGTGTCGGTGGCCAGGCTCACCACGCCAATGTCTCCATCCCTGGCGGCCGCCTGGATCAGGTCCGCCAGGTCCACGCGGCGGGTCGGTCGGGTGCCGTCCGGAAGGGTGGCCCGGAGCCGCACGCCGAATCCGTCGCTCACACTGGCCCCCATGACCACGACGCGGGCCAAAGGGTCCGGGGTGGCGGCACGAGGCGGGGAGCAGCCCAGAAGGGTCGCCAGGGCCAGCAGGAGGGCCTGCAGCGGGCCCCGAAGCCTCAGAGCCGTTTCCGGTTCGGTCGGATGACGCATGCCTGTTCAGCCTAGGTGACTCAGTCCCCCGGACCGTCGCCAACGATCACGAAGATTTGCGACAGACATTTCTCCCTTCGAGGGCGGGTGGTCTTCAAGGGACCAGGGAAGCCGGCGCGGTCTTCGGCGGCCGACATGCCATCACGAAGGTGATGGCACCCACGCTCAGGAAGCCGCCCGACTGCATGAAGCCGTCGAAGGCTGCGGCCACGAACCAGACCACCGCGGCGCCGAAGGCCGTGATCCGGACCGGATCCTCCAGCACGGCGCGGAGCGACTCACGGAAGAAGTGCACCATGAACATGAGGAACATGGCGGCGCCGATCACGCCAGTCTCCGCCAGGATCTGGATGTAGGTCGAGTGGATCATCCGCACGGTGGGCATGTCGCGGTTGGGGCTGCGCACGGTGGTGCTCTTGGCGATGCTTTCCGGAATGCCGCCGATGCCCACCCCGGTGATGGGCCACTTGGCCACACCTTCCATGGCCATCTGCCACATGGCCAGGCGGAATTCCACGGTGACCGCGGACTTGCCCTCCAGGGTCTGGGTCACTTCGCTTGCCGCCTGCTGGAACTTGGTCCTCAGGTGCGATGCCGCCAGGAAATAGGAGCTCGCCACGATCACCGCCCCCACGCATGCCCGAATCGCCGCACGCCGACGCCAATCCTTGCTCGTGAAGGCCAGCAGGGCGTTGGCCACGAGCAGTTCCACGGCGATGGCGATGACCGCAGCCCGCGTGGCGGACCACACCAGCGCCACGCCCGAAAGCATGGCGGGCGGCAGCGACGCCAGAGCGCTCCGCCACCCGGCGATCACGGCCAGCATGAGCCAGTAGGTCAGGGCCACCGCATTCCACAGGCCGTTCTGGGTGGGCGTGGTCAGTCCCGCCCGTTCCCAGCCTTCCTTTCGGGCAGGAGGCCAGTTGAACGCCACCTGCGAGGCCTGGATCAGCTCCATGATGGTCGTGCCCGCCAGCAGGGCGGCTGCCAGGTGCCACCAACGGTGTCGCAGGGGCCAAAGCACCGGGATCCAGAGCAGGACGCGCGTGCAGCGGAACTGCTCCACACCGAAGGCCCGGTCGCTGGACCACAGCAACGAGAGCCAGCTCCACGCAAGCCAGGCCACGAGCCACTTGAGCCAGGTGTGCCGCCACAGATCGCGCCCGGCGGCCGTCAGTTCCGCGGGTCGCAGGAGCGCACCCGCCACGGCGACCCACAGGCCGATGTTGCTGGTGGCGGTGGAGATGGGCTGAAGCAAGACGCCCACCATGGCCATCCACAGGTGCAGCGTGGCGAAGTCCAGGCGCTTTGCAGCCGATGCAGGCGAGGTCCTTTCACCCGGCCTGGAATGTTCCGCAGCGACTTCCGGCATCGGACTGCAGTCTATCGCCTCGGCATGTTCAGTCGCGGATCGATGCCGATCAGGACACCTGGTGATACGCCCGGTACCAGTCGACGAACCGCTGGATGCCCGTCTCGATGGGCGTGGACGGTCGGTATCCGAAGTCTCGCTCCAAGTCCGTCACATCCGCGGTGGTGTCGGGGACGTCTCCAGCCTGGATGGGCTCCATCTGCAGCACCGCCTTGCGTCCCAGGCATGATTCCAGCGCCTGCAGACACCGCATGATCGGCACGGAGCGACCGCATGCCACGTTGTACACACGGAAAGGCGCGGAACTGCACGCTGGATCTGGCGCTTGCGGATCGAAGGCGGAGTTGGGGCGAGCCGGCTTCTCCAGCACCCGAAGGATCGCTTCGGCCACGTCGTCGATGTAGGTGAAGTCCCGGGTGCTGCGGCCCTGGTTGAACACGCGGATGGGTTCGCCGCGAAGGATCGCGGCGGTCCACTTCGACAGCACCATGTCGGGGCGTCCCCATGGGCCGTACACGGTGAAGAACCGAAGCCCGGTGCAGGGCAGGTTGAACAGGTGCGCATAGCTGTGCGCCATCAGCTCGTTGGCACGCTTCGTGGCACCATAGGGCGTGATGGGGTGGTCGCCGCCCACATGCTCGGAGAAGGGGATGCCGCGGTCGAGACCGTACACCGAACTCGAGCTGGCGAACACCAGATGTTGGATGTCGCGCTGGCGACACTCCTCCAGGATGTTGGCAAAGCCCACCAGATTGGCCTGCACGGTGCGTGCGGGGTTGGTGATGCTGGCGCCGGCGCCGGCCTGGGCGGCAAGGTGGATCACATGGGTGGGTCGGGCGGAGTCGAGAACGGCCGCCAGGGAACCCTGGTCCCCAATGTCTCCCTGGTGAAATCCGAAGTCATGGCCCACTTCCAAGCCCCTCAGCCGAGCTCGCTTCAGTGCGGGGTCGTAGTAGTCGGAGACGCTGTCGAGACCGTGTACACGCACGCCACGTTCAAGCAGGGCGGCACAAGTTCTCGCGCCGATGAATCCGGCGCAACCGGTCACAAGAACATTCACGCCGACAAGGCTACTGGCTCGAATCATGAGCAAGGCCCGGCGAGACGGCGGGCGATCGCTTCACTTCAAACGCAGCCTGCCGCTCGGCAGGAGCAGTCCGAGCGGCGGTCGCACGCGGATCTGGGGCATGGCATCCCGTTCACGGAGCATGCACGGGGGGCGTGCGAGCCCGCTCCTGCTTGATGGCCAGCAGACATCGTTTCACGCCGGCGGCGTAGGCCTTCATGCAGTCTTCGTGGATGGTGTGATGGCAGAGGAAGGTGAGGGAGGTTTCGCCCAGCCGCCGTGCGGAGGGGAGCCGGCCATCCGGATCAAGCGGGCCTCGGCCCACCTTGGCGGGTGTCAGGCCGCGTTGCGCGAACAGCTCCTCGCGGTAGATCTCCGCACACGAGCCGTACATGCAGGGCAGGTGCCTGGCTCGCAACTGCTCCAGGACATGGTGACGCAAGCCGGAGCACCCGTCTCCTTCCACGAATGCCACGCACCTGTAGTGCGCATGGCCCGACGGGGTCTCCGGCACGCGAAGGAACCCGACCTCCCGGAGGGCCTCCTGCAGGATCAGGCTGTTGCGCCGACGAGCGGCGACCCAGGACGGGAGCTTGCCAAGCTGGCAGAGGCCGATCGCCGCCTGCATCTCCGTCATTCGAAGGTTCGTGCCCTCGTGCTTCACCAGCCATCGGAAGTCGGTCGCTCCGGCAGCCGGATGCCGAAATGCCTCGTCGTGGTCCTTGCCGTGCTGGGTGAAGGACCAGCAACGCTTGAAGTGTTCACCGCTCGTGGTGCAGAGCATGCCGCCTTCGCCGCCCGTCGTCATGATCTTGTCCTGGCAGAAGCTCCAGCTGGCGAAGGTGCCGAAGGTGCCGA
>CAIOTP010000286.1 GCA_903861235.1 uncultured bacterium
AGCAGGACTTCCCGGCATGCGAAGCATCACCGTCAACGGCTTCACCCTGACGGACGGCATCTACTACCGCCCCGAATGCGGCTCCGACCTGGACCAGAACGGGATCGTGGATGCGGGCGACATCTCCATCATCCTGCTGGACTTTGGGCAGTGCTACGAAACTCCACTTGTGGCACCTGCGGACCCCGTTCCCCCCTTGCTCGAGGCGCAATCCGCGTCCGAGTTGCCGGCCCGCCGCTGACAGCCGCCCTCCATCCCCCACAAACGACAAGGCCGAAGGCATCTGCCTTCGGCCTTTGCAGTGGGCGATGGGGGACTCGAACCCTCGACCTCACGGGTGTGATCCGTGCGCTCTAGCCAGCTGAGCTAATCGCCCGAGGGACGAAGATTGTAACAGGAACCGGCCCGATCCCGGTCAGGCCTGACGGTTGGCGTCCTGGGCCTGGGTCTGGCCTCGGGACACGGCGTCCGGGGCCTCGGGGAGCCTGCCGGGGGCGTCGCCGGGCTCCTTCTGGGCGGCGGTGGAGACCTCGCTCAGGCCCTTCTTGAACTCCGTCACGCTGCGGCCCAGGCCGCGGGCCACCTCGGGCAGCCTCCGGCCGAAGATGAGCAGGGCCAGGAAGACCAGGAGCAGCCACTCCCAGCCGTTGGGCATGCCGAGGGCGAGAAGGGGGGTTCCGGGCAGGGGTGTGCAGGCCATGGGGGCATGGTAGCCGACTGGGGGCCACCTTCGGGAAAGGTCGCTATTTTCCCGGGCATGCATGGATGCAGCCTCCTGGCCCGCGTGGCCCTGTCGTGTCTTGTCCCCGCCGCCCTCCTGACCGCGCTGGCCGGGTGCCAGTCGCCGCCGCCGGAGACCAAGCCCGACTACACCCGACAGCTCGGACCGGGCGAGTGCGCTCTCCGCAAGCTCGATCCCTCCGAGTGGCCCGACCTGGGCGCCGCGTGGCGCGTGCGCGATCCCGCGCTCAACACGGCGCTCGACCGAAGCATCAACTGGTTCGGTGCGCCGAGCACCAAGAGCAAGTTCCCCTTCATGCAGGTCTGCACCTGGGAGCAGGCCGCCGCCAGCGCCGTGGCCTTCCGCCAGCTGCTCAAGGACAGCAAGGACGAGGCCGCCTTCATGGGCGCGCTCCGCCAGAACTTCGAGGTGTGGAAGACCGTGGGCTGGAACGGCGAGGGCACCGTGCTCTTCACGGGCTACTACAGCCCCGAGTTCAAGGGCAGCCTGAAGCGCACCGACGAGTTCAAGTACCCGCTCTTCAAGCGGCCCGCGGATCTGGTCACGGACCCCGCCACCGGCGAGCCCAAGGGTCGCCGTGGCAAGGACGGTTCGGTGCAGCCCTGGCCCGCCCGCAAGGAGCTGGAAGCCTCCGGCGCCCTGAACGGCACGGAGCTGGTGTGGCTGGCCAGCCCGCTGGACGTCTACATCGCGCAGGTCAACGGCAGCGCCAAGATCCTGCTTCCGGACGGCAAGCCCTACTACGTGGGTTACGCCGGCAAGACGGAGCGTCCGTACTACGGCCTGGGCACCGCCTGCGTGGAGGCCGGACTGATCGACAAGGACAAGCTCTCGCTCAGCGCCATCGTGGCGCTCTACGGTCGCGAGCCCGCCAAGGTGCAGGAGCTCATCTGGAAGAACGAGAGCTACGTCTTCTTCACGGAGTACCCCGGTGACAACTGGCCCAGCGGCTCGCTGGGCTTCCGCGTGACCGACCGCACCACCCTGGCCACCGACAAGAAGGTCTATCCGCAGGGCGGCGTGGTGCTGGTGGACACCAAGAGCATCGGCGTGGGCGGCAAGCCGCAGCGCTTCCTGAAGTTCATGATGGACCAGGACACCGGCGGCGCCATCCGTGCGCCTGGTCGGGCGGACATCTACATGGGGGTGGGCCCCACCGCCGAAACGCTGGCCGGCGGCCAGCTGGCGGAAGGCACCATGTACTACGTGTTCCTGAAGCCCGAGGCGGTCAGCCAGTACGCGTTGCCCGAGCGGGCCTCCAAGGGCAAGTCGGGTTCCACCTCCCAGGGATCCAAGCCCTCCGGCCTGAAGGCGCCGGCGGGCGACCCGAACAAGTGATCCGCTGCGAGCTTCCGGTGATCAGTGCCGGAAGTGCCGCGTGCCGCTGATCAGCAGGGTCACGCCGCGCTCGCGGCAGAGGGCCTCGGTGTCCGCGTCGCGCCTGCTGCCGCCCGGATGCACGATGCACCCCACGCCCCCCTCGATCAGGGCCCTTGGGCCGTCGTCGAACGGGAAGAAGGCGTCGCTGGCGGCCACGGGAACGATCTTGCCCGCCGCCTGCAGGCGACCGCCGGCCTTCTCCACGGCGTGACGGCACGCGGCCACGCGGTCCATCTGACCGGCGCCCGCGCCCCACAGGCTTCCGCCGCCGCCGATGCAGACCGCGTTGCTCTTCAGGTGCTTGCTCACCACGCACAGGAAGGCGGCATCGCTTCGAGTGGCCGCGGTGGGCACGGGCCCGGCCACGTGCTGCAGCGCAGCGCCATCCACCCGCGCCGCGTCGGCCTCCTGCACCAGCAGGCCACCGGGCACGCTGCGGATCAGGCGCTGCGACGCCGTCCTGGCCCCTCGGCCACCCGCGGCGATCAGCCGCACGTTCTTCCACCTCTCCGCCAGCACCTGCACGGCTTCGGGATCGAAGGCGTCGGCCACCACCACCTCCAGGAATCGCTCCGGCCGGGCGATGCGCCGGGCCATGGTGGCGTCCACGCGACCCGCGATGGCCACGATGCCCCCGTAGGCCGCCAGCGGATCGCCGGCGTAGGCCAGGTCGAAGGCCTCGGCGGCATCGCCGGCCACCGCCGCTCCGCAGGGGTTGGTGTGCTTGATCACGCCGGCGGCCGCGCCGGCGCCCGTCAGATCCCGCAGGTCGCTCACCAGCTCGAGCGCCGCACCGGCGTCCAGGATGTTGTTGTAGGAGAGCGGCTTGCCCTCCACCACGCGGGCATCCACCACGCCCGGCTCGCTCGAGCCAGCCTCACGGTAGACCGCGGCGCGTTGGTGGGGGTTCTCGCCGTATCGGAGGCTGCTGACCCGCGTGAAGCGAAGGTCGAGCGTGCCCGGGAAGAGCTCGCCCGGTCCCTCCATCCAGGCCGCGATGGCCGCGTCGTACCTGGCCGTGTGCGCGAACGCCTCGGCGGCCAGCTCGCGACGCAGCTGGGCGTCGGTGCGTCCATCGCCGCGACGCAGTGCCTCCACCACGCGGTCGTACTGGCTCGGATCGGTGACCACGGTCACGAACGCGTGGTTCTTGGCCGCGCTGCGGATCATGGCCGGGCCGCCGATGTCGATCTGCTCGATGCACTCGTCAAAGCTCGCGCCGGGCCGGGCCACGGTGGCTGCGAAGGGATACAGGTTCACGCAGAGCAGATCGATGGGCTGGATGCCGTGCGCCTGCATGGCCTCCGCATGGGCCGGAAGGTCCGGCCGGCCGAGCAGCCCGCCGTGCACGCGGGGATGCAGCGTCTTCACGCGGCCGTCGAGCATCTCGGGGAAGCCGGTCACCTGGTCGATCGGCTTCACGGCAAGACCCGCGTCCGACAGGGCCTTTGCGGTGCCACCGGTGGAAACCAGCTCCAGACCCAGCGCCGCCAGACTGCGGGCGAACGGGATCAGATCCCGCTTGTCGCTCACGGAGAGAAGCGCCCGGCGCGTGGGCTGGCTCATGGCGTCTCAGCGACCCGGTTCGGTCGATTCGGCGGGCGCCTCGGCGGGAGCCGAGGCGGGCGCCTCTTCGGACGCGGCATCGGGAGCCGCAGTCTCGTCACCCGCGGACTCGGTGCCGCGGGTCCTGGAAGCCGGCTTGGGCAGCGGGTCCAGAGGCGAGCATCGCTGCATGCGACCGTCGTCCTGCAGCAGGATCAGGTCACCATCCGTGGGTGCGGACGCCGTCACGGAACGCACGCCGGGCAGGCTCACCGTCTCGCGCACCTTGCCGTTGGCGGTGTCCACCAGCGAGAGCGAGCGGGCCGACGCATCCCACACCAGCACGCCGCTGCGGACCCGCATGACGGGATCGCCGATCACGGCTTCGTTCTTCCACAGCACTTCGCCATCCAGGTGGCTCTGCTGGTCCTGGCCCTCGAGCCGGGTCCGAAGCGCCACCAGGCCGGTGCCGGGCACCTGGGTCATCACGAACTCCGGTGTGGCCAGGATGGGCCGATGCAGCGGGGCCAGGGCGAACCACTTCCACCGCACGCGACCGGTGCCCAGATCCAGGCAGCGGAGGTACTGGTCGTCCGCGCCCACCAGGGCCGCGTCCTCGGTGACCGCACCTGCCGTGCGGATGCGGCCAGGCAGTTCCAGCCGCCAACTCTTCACGCCGGTGGCGGGATTGAGCACGCAGATCTCGCCGTCTTCCGAGGTCTGCAGCACCAGACCCTGGCCCAGCACCACGGGAGCAGCCGCAGGCTTGCCCTTCAGGCCGATGCTGCGGATCTCGGTGCACATGACCTCGCGGCGCGACACCGTCGTCTTGGGAAGACCCTGGATCCGACCGGGAGCCACCTTCTCGGGCGCGTAGCGGGGGATGTCCTCCTCGAACACGCGGAGCAGCGAGAGGTTCCGGCCCTTGGCGCCGAAGGCCAGCATGTTGCCCATGCTCACGGCTCCGGTGGAGGGGTTGTGGCGATAGGCCGACACGCCCATGACTTCGCCGGTGTTGCGATCGAGGGCCACCAGGCGATGGTCGCCCAGCGCCAGCAGCAGATCGCGTCCTTCGATCATGCTCCGGGTCACGGACTCGTATCGCTGCGCGGAGGAAGTGGGCTGGTTCTGCCAGCGGAGCTTGCCTGAGAGGCCGTCCACGCACAGCACCACGCCTGAACCGTCCCACACCACCACCTCCGAGACGGGGCTGGCAGGCTGGGCCTCGGTGGAGGGTGTGATGGACAGGCCGCCCCACGCCGCCCGGGGATCCCGGGGCAGTCCCACTTGCCAAGCATGCTTCAGGCCCAGACTGGCGGCCGTGCGACCATCCAGAATCTGGGCGGCGGCTGGCGCCTGGGCCGGGGCGGGAGCCGCACCCGTTTCGGGAGGCGGCGCCGCCTGGGCAAGCAGGGCGACAGGAAGGACCGACAGCAGGGCAATCCGTCTCATGGTGTTTCGGCCTTGGGGCGGCGAGGGTAGCAGGCGGCGGCGATCGGCCGGGGCCAAAAAGAAACCAGCCGCACCCTTTTCGGATCGCGGCTGGCCTCCCTTTCCCTCAACCTTCCTTCACGTTCGGTGCTGTTGGAGCGAGGTAACCAGCGTTTGCCGGAAGAGCTTGTGAGAGGTTCCCTTTCCCTCGCAATCTCTCATCTGTGGGAGGTCCCTTTTCCTCACCTCAGAAGACCGTAACAACTGCTCCATGCTTCCGTCCGTGATGCCGCGGCGGGAGTTCCCGTTCGCCGCCGCGACACCCCCATATTCGCATATGAACCGACAGATGTTGCAAGGTGGAGTGGATCTATTTTCACAGATTTCCCCCGTTTGAAACTGCCATGGGATGCCGTTTTTGGCCTCTGGCGGGGGTTCAGCCCCGCGGGAACGGCCAGGCCCTGCCCGGCTTGTAGCCCAGCAGGTCATAGAGCTGCTGCCGGGTCTGCATCTGGGGCAGCAGGGCGGCCGCGGATCCGTCCTGCTTGAGCCGATCCAGGGCGGCTGTCACGCTGCCCATGGCCACTCGCATCACCGTCAGCGGGTGGATGACGATCGAATACCCAAGCTCGCCAAAGCGGGCCACGGAAATGTCCGGGGTCTTGCCGAATTCGGTCATGTTGGCCAGCAGGGGGCCCGGGCTGCCCTTGGCGAATTCCGCGAATTCCGCCTCGCTCTGCAGGCCCTCCGGGAAGATCACATCCGCTCCGGCGGCCCTGTAGGCGTTCGCTCGGTCCACGGCATCCTTCATGCCGCTGACATGCCTGGCGTCGGTCCGGGCGATGATCACGAAATCCGGGTGCATTCGGGCTGCCGCCATGGCCGCCACCTTTTCGGCCATGGCCTGGCAGGGGATGAGGTCCTTGCCGTCCAGGTGACCGCACCGCTTGGGGAAGACCTGGTCCTCCAGATGCAGGGCGGCGGCGCCGGCTCGCTCATAGGCCACCACCGTCCGGGCGCAACTTTCAACCTCGCCATAGCCGGTGTCGGCATCGGCGATCACCGGCAGATCGCAGGCATCGGCGATTTCCCGGATGGTGCGGCAGACCTCGGTCATGGTCAGCAGCCCGATGTCGGGGAACCCGGAGACATTCGCGGTGGCCCCGCCGGACACGTAGACCGCCTCGAAACCCGCTTGCCGTGCGGCGCGAGCCACCAGGGCGTTGAAGGCGCCCGGTGCGTGGACCACGCCCTTCTTCATGGCGGCACGAAGGCGGGCGCCAGGGTGCTGCTGCGTGCTCAAGGGGACTTCTCCTTCACGAAGACGTAGGGTCCGGCCTTGGAGCCCCAGACCTGCTTGCCCTGGGCATCGAAGCCCCGATCCCAGGATCGCAGTTCGGTGGGGGTCAGCGTGACTTCGCTGGTGGTGTAGCTGGCGCCATCCCGTGAGCTGGGGCAGCCGGTTCCCTCGGTTCCTCCGGTCCAGTTGCCGGAGCCGTCGCGCGTCAGCTTGACGGCACACCCGGCCTTGGGCACCAGCATGGCAGGCAGCAGCTGGTCGAGCGGCTTCTGTTCCTTCCAGGCCCCGGCATAGGTCAGCGGGTCGCCCGGCAACTCGTAGATCATGCTCTGCACGCCATCCTCGGCATCGCTGAGACAGTAGACGCGCTGCCGGTACGGCTTGTCCTGAGCGTTGGCCATGGCCTGCTCCACATAGAACCACCTCGCGTCAGGGCGGTCGGTCCACATGGGGGCGATGTGCAGGACCACGCTGCGGAACTGGGGGTCCTTGGTGGCCTGGGCTGCGCTGGAGAAGCTGCCGGCCATCCACTGGGCCACCTGCCGGACTTCACCACTCACCGGCCGAATGGCCTGAACCGGGCCCTGGTTCACGGTGCCGCAGGCCGCAGTCCACAGGGCGACACAGGGCACGGCGACGCGGATCCGATCAGCGAAAGTCATCGAAACTCGATGCTAGCATCCGCGCTTTCACCCCCACAGGAGACGCCCATGACCGCAGCCACCGCCGCCAAGCCGCAGGACACTCGAGGACTCGCAGGTCAGACCGTGGGAGAGACCGGCATCTGCGCGGTCACCCAGACCCAGCTCATCTACCGAGGCTACGAGATCGCCGACCTGGCCGAGCATGCGTCCTTCGAGGAGGTGGCCTTCCTGCTGCTGGTGGGTCACAAGCCCACCGCCGCGGAACTGCAGGCCTTCCGCCAGGAACAGGCTTCCCTGCGTGCGGTGCCCGCCTCGGTGCGCGACGCCGTGGCGAAGATCGCCAAGGACAGCCCGGACGCCCACCCCATGAGCGTGCTCCGTACGGGCGTGAGCCTGCTCAGTCACCTGGATCCGGACTGCGAGGACAACAGTCCGGCGGCCGAGCTTCGCAAGGCGAAGCGGCTGCTGGCACAGATCCCCACGCTCATCGGCGCCTGCCAGCGTGGTCGCGAAGCAAAGCCCGTGCTGGACCCGGATCCCACCCTGGGCCATGCCGCCAACCTGCTCTGGCTGATCACCGGCCGCAAGCCCGACGAACTGGAAGCCCGGGTCATGGATGTGAGCCTGGTGCTGTATGCCGAGCACGATTTCAACGCCAGCACCTTCAGTTGCCGCGTGATCTGCAGCACCGAGACCGACATGCACAGCGCGGTCTGTGGTGGCATCGGCGCCCTGAAGGGCCCGCTGCACGGCGGGGCCAACGAGATGGCCATGGAAATGCTGAAGCAGATCGACCACGACTGCGCCGGCGGCAAGATGACCGTGGACGCCTGGATGCAGCGGGCCTTCGTGGAGAAGCGCAAGCTCATGGGCTTCGGCCACCGCGTCTACAAGAACGGCGATCACCGCGCCCCGATCCTGCGGGGGTGGGGGTCTGAAGCTCGCCGACCGCATGGGTCCGCAGGCCCGCAAGTGGTTCGACCTGGGCGACCAGGTG
>CAIOTP010000287.1 GCA_903861235.1 uncultured bacterium
AGCTTCCACTTCACGCCCGGTCGCTGCTACGAGGAGACCGAGAACGGCAACCGCAGCGAGATCCACTGGGACCTGGTCTGCATCCAGCGCCCCGAGCACGGCGGCGGCACCATCGCCTTCGACGGCGAGGTGATCCGACGCGACGGCCTCTTCACGGTGAAGGAACTCGAGGGGCTGAATCCCGACCGCCTCGGCGCCCTCTGAGCGGCGTCAGGGCTTCTTCGGCTTCGGCGGCTCCGGCGCCGTGCCCTGATCGATCGTCTGCTCGATCTGTCGGTTGTACTCCGCCACTTCCTTCTGCAGGTCCTCGGCACGGTCCATGGCCTTGCCGTAGGTGCTCGTTCGGCGGCTCGGATCGGCCGGCGGCGGCGAGGCGGCCTGCGGAGACGAGACTTCCTCGCACGCCAGAAGCACGAGCAGCGGCAGCGCCGCGAAGGCGGTGCGACGCGGCATGTTCAGCTTCCGGGCTTCTGCGAGCCGGCGCCGGCAGCCGGGGCCGAGGGCGCGTTCGCCGGAGGAGCGCCGGGGGGCGGCATGTCCGCGTCCACCAGCTCCACGTCGAAGATCAGCGTGGCCTTGGGCGGAATCTGCGGCGGCCGGCCCATCTCGCCGTAGGCCAGCGCCCACGGGATCACCAGCTTCCGCTTCTCGCCCACCTTCATCATGCCCACGCCTTCCGACCAGCCCTTGATCACGCGGTTGAGCGGGAACTCGATCGGCTTGCCGGTCTTCGCGTTGCTGTCGAAGAGCGTGCCATCGACCAGATAGCCGGAGTAGTTCACCTTCACCCGGCTGTCCGCGCCCTTGGGCTGCGCCCCGGTGCCTTCCTGCAGCACGATCCAGCGGAGTCCGCCCGGGGTGCCCTGGAGCGCCGCCTCGGTGGCCTCGCCCGGGAACCGCGGCTGCAGCGTGTCGGACACGATCGAACCGTCGAGGGCGTTGACCACCACCTGGTGCGCCTTGCCCTGCGCGAAGACCATCACGCGCCAGTTCGGCGTCTCGGCGTTGGCGTCGAGCGCCAGCAGGCCCACCTTGCCGGGCACCTTCGCCACCGCCGCGGCGGCGGCCTCGCTCGCGCCCAGCTTGGCCATGCGGATGTCGCCGGTCTCGGCGTCCACGATCGCCCGCTTGGACATGCCGCCATCGACCACCACCACCTCGTACACCTTGCGACCGTTGTCCTCGGTCAGGCGAATGGCGCTCACCTTGCCGCCGGACTTCTCGGCCGCCGCGGCGGCTGCGGCCATGTCCACCTTGAGGCCGCCCAGCGTGGCCTCCATCTCCACCGGGTCCGGCGGAAGGGTGGCGTAGTCACCGTCCGCGGGCGGCGAAGCGACCGCGGACGTGGCGAGCAGAAGGGTCGATGCGATCAGATGACGCAGCATGGATCTCTCCGTGGAATGGGTGAAGGCGGAATGCTACCCCGGCCGGCGGCTTCAGGCCCCGCGAGCCTTCTCGATGGCAAGCACCTTGTTCAGGCGCCGCAGGTGACGAGGCTCCCCCGTGAACCGGGCGTTCAGGAACGCCCGCACCATCTCCTCGGCGACCGCGGCACCCACCACGCGGCCACCCAGCACCAGCACGTTCATGTCGTCGTGCTCCACACCCTGGTGCGCCGAGTAGTGATCCATGCAGTTGCCCGCTCGGATCCCGTCCACCTTGTTCACCGCCACGCTGGCCCCGATGCCGCTGCCGCAGAAGAGCAGGCCCCTCTCGGCCTTCCCCCCCGCCACCGCGCGGCCCAGCGCCAGGGCGAAGTCGGGATAGTCGTCGTTCGGATCGTCCGTGTGGGCTCCCAGGTCCACGACCTCGTGACCCAGCTGCACCACCAGCGGCTGAAGAGCCTTCTTCAGCGGCAGCCCTGCGTGGTCGGAGGCGACGGCGATCTTCACCGGGCACCCGCCTTCGCCACCCGGGCCATGGACGCCTTGACCGCCTCCACCACCTTGGCCGGCGTGAAGCCGAAGTGCTCGATCACCTGCTTCGCGGGCGCGCTGGCGCCGAAGCTTCTCATGCACACCGTGGTGCCGTCGAGTCCCACCCAGCGACCCCAGCCGAAGTCCGCGGCCATCTCCACCGCCGTGCGCGCACGCACCGTGGGCGGCAGCACCTGATCCCGGTAGGCCTCGTCCTGACGCTCGAACAGTTCCCAGCACGGCATGCTCACCACCCGGGCCCGCACGCCCTCCTGGGCCAGCTGAGCCTGCGCGGCAAGGGCCAGGTGGATCTCGCTGCCGGTGGCGATCAGGATCGCCTGAGGCGATCCGCCCTGAGCCTCGCTCAGCACGTAGGCGCCCCGGGCGCAGTCGCTCGCCGCGCCGAACTTGGCGCGATCCAGCGTGGGCAGGTCCTGCCGCGAAAGGGCCATGATGCTCGGACCGTGGAACTGCATGGCCGCCCGGTAGCACTCGGCCACCTCGTTGGCGTCACCCGGACGGAACACGCAGACGCCCGGGATGGCCCGCAGCCCGGGCACCTGCTCGACCGGCTGGTGCGTGGGACCGTCCTCGCCCACGCCGATCGAATCGTGCGTGAAGATGAACATGACGGGCAGTTCCATGATGCTGCTCAGCCTCATGGAGCCTCGCATGTAGTCGCTGAAGATCAGGAAGCCGCTGCCGTACGCCCGCAGCCCGCTCAGCGCCAGGCCGTTGCAGACCGCACCCATGGCGTGCTCCCGGATGCCGAAGTGCAGGTTGCGGCCGCCGGGCGTGGCGGACTGGAAGCTCTCCTTGGCTCCCTCGAAGGTGAGCAGCGTCTTGGTGCTCGGCGCCAGGTCGGCGCTGCCACCGACCATCCAGGGCACGCCCTGCGCGATGGCGTTGAGCACCTTGCCGCCCGACACCCGGCTGCCCATGCCCTTGACGTCGGCGGGAAACGCGGTCAGGGCCTTGTCCCAGCCCGTCGGCAGCGTGCCGGCGAAGATGCACCGGAGCTCGGCGGCCTCCTTGGGGAACTTCGCCGCGTAGGCGTCGAAGAGCTTCTTCCACGCCGCGCTGGCCTGCGCTCCGCGGGCGCCGACACCCTGGGCGAATCGCTCGCGCACGCCCTCCGGCACCAGGAACTTCGCGTCCTCGGGCCAGCCGTAGATGCGCTTCGTCTTGCGGATCTCCTCGTCACCCAGCGGCTCGCCGTGAGCCTCCTTGGTGTCCTGACGGCCCGGTGATCCCCAGCCGATGTGGCTGTCCACGATGATCATGGTGGGTCGACCCCGGGTGGCTTCGGCGGTGCGCAGCGCCCGCTCCATGGCGTCAAGGTCGTTGGCGTCGCCCACACGGAGCACGTTCCATCCGTAGCCCAGATACCGCACCGCGGCGTCGTCGTTGTAGGCCAGGTCCGTCTTGCCCTCGATGGTGATGTGATTGTTGTCGTAGATCCAGACCAGGTTGTCGAGCTTCAGGTGACCGGCCAGACTGCCCGCCTCGCCGCTGATGCCCTCCATCATGCAGCCGTCGCCGCAGATGGCGTACACGCGGTACTTGAAGAGCTCGAAGCCCGGGCGGTCGTAGGTGGCGGCGAGCCACTTCTGGGCCATCGCCATGCCGACCGAGTTCGCCAGTCCCTGGCCCAGCGGGCCGGTGGTGGTCTCCACGCCCGCGGTCCATCCGTGCTCGGGGTGGCCCGGGCACCGGGTGTGCATCTGGCGGAATCCCTTCAGGTCGTCCAGGGCGACCGCGGGCTTGCCCGTGGGCTTCAGATCCTTGTCGATCGCCTGGGTGCCGCTCAGGTGGAGCATGGAGTACAGCAGCATGCTCGCGTGACCGTTGCTGAGCACGAAACGGTCGCGCCCGGGCCACCGCGGATCGGCCGGGTCGAAGTTGAGCACCCGCTGCCACAGGGCATAGGCCACCGGAGCCAACGCCATGGGCGTTCCAGGGTGGCCACTGTTGGCCGCCTGCACCCCGTCCATCGAGAGGGTGCGAACGGTGTTGATGGCCAGGGCGTCGATGTCCGGCACGTCCCCGGGCGTGCCCGCGTCCAGGTTCGGGAAGCCCTTCTTCACGTCGATGGCGGCAGAGGCGATGGTCATGGGAGCGGATCCTACAGGCCGGCTTCATGACGGAATCCGCATAGACTGAGGACATGAGCCACGACCTCCGCCGCACCGTCTCGCTGATCGCCGCCGGTTGCCTGCTCACCGGATCGCTCGCTCTTGCGCAAGGCGCCGCCGGGCCCGCCGCGCAGCCCGGGCCGCGGGGTGATCGCCGCGCGAGCCAGGCCCCTCCCATGCCGCCATCCGCCGAGGGTCGCGCGGAGGACGCCGCAGCCCTGAGTCGCGACTACCAGGTGCCGATCAATTCGCCCCAGGGTTCGGGTGACGCCACCGGTTCCGACATTCAGGTGCCGATCGGCAAGACGCCGCCTCAGCCCATGCCGATCGCGCCGAATGTGGGCTACAACAACCCCGGTGGCATGGTCGACGGGGCGGACATGCAGGCGCAGGCCAGCCAGGGCGTGCACTACCACTACCACTACTACGGCGCCGGCGCGTTCACGGCCTCCGGCATGCCTGGCTACGCCACCCCCCGCTATGTGAATCCCGCCACGGCGCCCGGCGGCGGCAATCCGTGGATGACCGGCCCCATTGGTCCGGGCAATCCCGCTCCCATGAACACGCTCGCTGGCGAGTATCAGAACAGCGTCAACCCCGCCGTGTGGCGTGGTCCCGCCCCGAACCCCGAGCTGGTGGGCGGCGGCATGGGGGGCGGCGTCGGCGGGCAGGCCTGGAGCTACGGCGGCGAGGTGGGCGACTGGAATCCATTCGCGCTGGGCGGCAACGGCTACATCTCCGGCTTCAACGATTGAGGCCCGTCAGGGCTCACGCCCTCGGCGCGAAGTCCCGGTTGATCAGCCGTGCGATCAGCACGGCGGGAAACAGCACGCCGATCACGCTCTCGATCGAAGTGGCCGCCTTGGGGAACGGGGTCGTGGGCACGATGTCGCCGAAGCCGGCCGTGGTGAAGGCCGTGAAGCTGTAGTACAGGTAATCCGACCAGTTCAACGGAGGTGCGGCCCGATCCACGGTGTTCACGTAGGCGCCGACCGTCGTGATGCCGATCCGGTGATGGATGAAGCTGAACACGATCGCCACCAGCAGATACACCGCCACGCCTCCATACACCCGGTCGTCCACCAGCGAGGAGGACTGGAAGACGATCTTGGCGAGCAACGCGATCACGCCCAGGTACAGGCCGATGTTCAGCAGGCCGATCCAGCCGAGCAGCAGCGTCTCCATGGACCCCGATTCCATCATGCCCGCCGCGAACGAGCCCACGGAAGCGGCCGCCAAGGCGATCACGATGCCCGGCCTCCGACCCAGCATCACCAGTCCGAAGAGCGGAATGAACGCGAAGGTGTAGATCATGACGCGTGGCGAAGGCTGACCCGGCTGGTCGAAGAACGGTTGCACCACCAGCGTCAGGATGGTCAAGGCCAGCACGGGCATGGAGCGGTTTCGCAGCCAGCGGATGGGACCGGCGATCACCCGAATGTCGCGGTGCCGCGTGCCTTGGGCGTGCGTGGGCGTCTCGGTCATACGCCCTTCATCGGCACGCTCGCCTCCGACACCCCAGCGGCCAGGCTCAGGTCTCTTCCCAGTCCAGATCCCGGCCGAAGGGCTCGGGCAGCCGCCAGACGCTGATCAGTCCCACCACCACCGCCACCGCAGCCACGCAGGCCGCGGCCTTGCCGGCTCCCAGCGGCGCCTTCAGAGCCCCCCACGCGTTCACCCAGATCACCGCCGTCCACCGAACCAGGTTGGGGGCCGCCGTCGCCACCGTGGCGCGCAGGTTGGTGCCGAAGGTCTCGCCCGCCACGGTCACGAACACGGCCCAGTACCCGGTGGCGAATCCCGCGAGCGCCGTGCAGCCGTAGAACCACGCCGCGCTCCTTCCGCCCAGCGTCAGCAGCGCGGCGAGCGCGCCGGCCAGCAGCACGATCGCTCCGGCGATCGCGGCCCTGCGGCTTTGCAGCCACTGGCTGAGACCTCCGGAAGCCAGATCGCCGGCCGCCGCGCCCAGATAGCCGCTCAGGACCACCTTGGGTGGAAGGATCGGCTCGGTGCAACCGATCGCACGCCCCAGTTCAGGACCGAACACGAACACCACGCCGCCCACGAACCAGATCGGTGAGCCCAGTCCCACCACGCACGCCAATCTTCGCAGGCGCTCCCATGAACCCAGCAGCATGCGCAGGTCGCCCCGGCGACCATGCTCGCGCTCGCTGCGCCGGAACATGCCGCTCTCCACCAGGCCGATCCGCAGCGCGAGCAGGGCAAATCCCATGCCCCCGCCGATCATGTAGGCATGGCGCCAGTCCACCCACGAGCCCACCTGGCTCGCGGCCACCGGCCCCAGCATGCCCGCGAAGGCCACCACCATGGTGCCCCAGCCGCGGTGATGCCGGTTCATCAGCTCGCTCACCAGCGTCACGCCGGCGCCCAGCTCCCCGGCCAGTCCGATGCCCGCCAGGAAACGCAGCGCCGCGTACTGGGGCACGGTCTCCACGAAGGCGTTGAGCAGATTGGCGGTGGAATAGAGCGCGATCGATCCGAAGAGCGTGGTCAGACGGCCACGACGATCTCCCAGGATTCCCCAAAGGAATCCGCCGATCACCATGCCGGTCAGCTGCACGTCCAGGATCGCGGCACCCGCGCTGGTCACGTCGCCGGTCTCCTGACCCAGAAGAATGCGCACGCTCCTCGCCACACCCTCCACGAAACCGCCCGCGGCAGCACCCGTGGCCTCCGGCAGCCCCAGCCCCTTCGCGCCCAGGCTCGGCACCCGAACCACGCTGAAGATCACCAGGTCGTACAGGTCGACGAAGTACCCGAGGGAAGCCACCAGCACCGCCATCCAGGGGGTGCGGCTGCTCGGGGCCGGCTCGGAGCGTGCGCTCATGCAAGGGTTGTACCCGCTGTGGAAAAAGCACAGGGCCCCGCCGAAAACGACGGGGCCCTGTGGAACGATCAAGGAACAGTTGGAGGCCTTCGCCCAGCGTTGCCGCTGGGCTATCCGACGTTGCCTGGCGTTCACCAGGCGGTGTCGGGCGAGAGATGTGTGAACGGATCTCGGCGATCGAGGTCTCCCTCGACCCACCGTCTACAGATCCTGTAGAAAGGAGGTGATCCAGCCGCAGGTTCCCCTACGGCTACCTTGTTACGACTTAGTCCCAGTCACCAGCCTTGCCGTGGGCACGCATGAAATTGCGCGACTTCGGGCGCTGCCGGCTCCCA
>CAIOTP010000288.1 GCA_903861235.1 uncultured bacterium
GGTGGGCCACAAGACTGCGTCGGTGGTGATGGCGCAGGCCTTCGGCGTGCCGGCGTTTCCGGTGGACACCCACATCCACCGCCTCGCGCAGCGATGGAAGCTGACGAATGGCCGTAGCGTGGCCCAGACGGAGAAGGACCTGAAGACGTTCTTCCCACGGGAGCATTGGAACGCCCTGCACCTGCGCATCATCTTCTATGGCCGCGAGCACTGCACGGCGCATGGTTGCGACGGCACGGTCTGTGAGATGTGTCGCACCCTGTTTCCCCGCCGCCGCCGCCCAGTCGCGACACGGAAGTGAGGAGGTCGGCTGGAGTCCTGTGGTGAAGCTGAGCAGAGGAGAGCGACCTAAGTCCCGTGGGATGCCGAAGTGAGCCGGACGGCGCGAGCGGAGGCGCGGCATTGACGGCTAAATCAGAGTTGCATCGCCCGGCGGCCTACTTCACGTTCCCGCCTCTGCCTGGGACGCTTAGCTCAGTTGGTTAGAGCACGTGCTTCACACGCACGGGGTCACTGGTTCGAGTCCAGTAGCGTCCACCATGCCTGAGGCAAAAGTCCGTAAGTCGCATCGACGTGGAGCCGCCCCCAGCCCTTGCCGCCGTGAGTCCGATGGGAACGCGGGGACAACCTACGTCGCTGAATGAAACCGTAATGGTTAGCGGATTACGCGGGAGGTGCCTCCTTCTTGGGAACCTTTGAGATCGCGGGCGGGTCCACGGTCACGGCAAGCAAAGGCCCTCAACTCAATCTCGGAAATGACCTCTCCCATGAAGAAGCTTACAGTCTTGGTTTGGGTCGCATTGGTGATACTGGCGTCGCCCAGCTGGGCGGCGAATCTCACGCAATTGGTGATGAATCTGGACATCGCGAACGGCATCGTACCCCCGGCGGGCCCGAGCCGGGTGCGGGTGCCTCCGGGAGAGTCCGTGACGCTCGTCCTGCCCGCAGAGTGGCCTGGGCCAACCCAGTGGCGCAAGGATGGGGAGGCGATCCCTGGGGCCACGGGTTCGAAGCTGGTGCTGGGTCCGGTGACGTCGGCCAGCAGCGGCCTCTATACTGTTACGGGGGCGGCTTTCCCCACGATCACCACCGGCATCCAGCTGGATGTCGTGGCGACTGGCTCGACGGGAAACTTCTCGAGCCGCGTGCGCCTGCAGGCCGGTGCGGACACGCAGATCCTCGGGTTCGTGGTCACGGGCAAGACGACCAAGACGCTGCTGATCCGCACGGTGGGACCTTCTCTGGCAGCCTTCGGCGTGCCAGATCCCGTGGCCCGACCGCGCATCGCATTCTACGACTCCAAGGGTAAGCCGTATTCCTGGGTGCGCCCGGCGGTGGTTCTCCCGCCGGAGTACTGGACGAATCTCTTCGCTTCCGCCGGGGCGTTTCCGCTCAGCGGCGGCGAGGAGGCGTATGTCGCGTACGACGTCGGGCCCTTCCCGCCCGGCGCCTACACGATCCACGTGACGGACGCCTCCGGAAAGGGCGGCACCGCGCTGATCGAGGCGTACGAAGTGCCTTAGGTTCGAGCGGCGCCGAACGCCTTCCGCTCAGCCTTCCGCCTTCTTGCGCAGCCGCCAGGCGTGCAGCAGCGGCTCCGTGTAGCCGCTGGGCTGTTGCTGGCCCTTCAGCACGAGGTCGAGAGCAGCACGGTAGGCGTGGCTCAAGGCTGCCCGGCCGGCCATCGGCTCGTACAGCGGGTCGCCCGCGTTCTGCTGGTCCACCACCGCGGCCATGCGCTCGAAGGTCGCACGTACCTGGGCCTCGGTGATCACGCCGTGGAGCAGCCAGTTGGCGATGTGCTGACTGCTGATGCGGAGCGTGGCGCGGTCTTCCATCAGTCCGACATTGTGGATGTCGGGCACCTTGCTGCAACCGA
>CAIOTP010000289.1 GCA_903861235.1 uncultured bacterium
CTGCTCCGCGCCGTCGCCGCGCCGTGCCAGTTCCTGACGCTGCCGATCCCATGTGGCCTGTGCCCGCCGCTCCACGTCCTGGCGGATCTCGTCCATGCGGGTCTGAAGGACCGCCGTGGTGGTGCCGGTCTTCTCCGCGATCTCCTTCAGCACCGTGTCCAGATCCGCCTGCCACCGCGGCCGGCGGAGCTCGATCGCGGCCTCGCGCGCGGTCGCGGGGAGGCGCGCCCACAGCGAGCGACCCAGGTCGCGCCGCGCCTGACGGCTGGCCCGCTGCCGAACCCAGTCGCCGTTGATCACGCCGTACTGGAGTGCGACATCCCAGGCGGGCATGTCCTCGGCCAGCACCCGACCTCGGCGATCCAGGATCGATCCACGGATGGCGGGGATCCACATGGACTGGTCCAGCCGCGACTCGGCCTCCTCCAGGTACTCCGGACCGTGCCAGATGGTCATGGCCCAGAGGCGAAGCGCCAACAGACCCATGGCCACGCAGGCGACGGAGGCCAGAAGGCCGATCCGTCGCCGCGCCAGCAGGGCCGCGGCGTTCGTGGTGGCGGGCATGCGGCGATCCTATCCCCCGGCCATCGCCGCTCGGCCGCTACCATTTCCCCCTTGCGCCGCATGGCGCGGCACGGAGCAGAACCCCATGGAATGCGGCATCGTCGGACTTCCCAACGTCGGCAAGAGCACCCTCTTCAATGCGCTCACCAGCGCGGGGATCGCCGCCGCGAACTACCCCTTCTGCACGATCGAGCCCAATGTGGGCGTGGTGAGCGTGCCGGACGAGCGGCTGCAGGCCATCGCGGGCTTCATCAAGACCGAGAAGATCCTGCCGGCGGCGGTGCGCATCGTGGACATCGCCGGCCTCGTGCGCGGTGCCAGCGAAGGCGAGGGCCTGGGCAACAAGTTCCTCAGCCACATCCGCGAGGTGGACGCCATCCTGCATGTGGTCCGCTGCTTCGAGGACCCGGACGTGATGCACGTGGACGGCGGACCGGATCCCATCCGCGACATCGAGACCATCGACACCGAGCTGGCGCTGGCCGACCTGCAGGGCGTGGAAGCGAACCTGGAGAAGCAGCAGCGCGTGGCGCGAAGCGGCGACAAGGAAGCGATCGCCAAGGTGGCCTACCTGGAGAAGGCCTTCGCCCTGCTGCGTGAGGGCAAGCCCCTGCGGGGCGGCCAGTGGACCCCGGAGGAGCGCACGCTCGGCCGCGGTCTGGGCCTGATCACCGCCAAGCCGGTGCTCTACGTGGCCAACGTGAACGAGAACGATCTGCAGGGCAAGGGCCCCATGGTCATGAAGGTGCGCGAGCGCGCCAAGGCCGAGGCCGGCGGCGTGGTGGTGGTCTGCGCGAAGATCGAGAGCGAACTCGCCGAGCTTCCCGAGGCCGACCGCAAGGAGATGCTCGAGAGCCTGGGCATGCAGGAGCCGGCGCTCGCCACCGTGGCCCGCGCCGCCTACGCCCTGCTGGGGCTGCAGAGCTACTTCACCGCCGGCCCCAAGGAGATCCGTGCCTGGACCATCCGCAAGGGCGACACCGCCCCGCAGGCCGCCGGCGTGATCCACACCGACTTCGAGAAGGGCTTCATCCGCGCCGAGTGCTACAGCGTGAAGGACCTGCAGGCGCTCGGCAGCGAGAAGGCCATCCGCGAGGCCGGCAAGCTCCGCAGCGAAGGCCGCGCCTACGTCATGCAGGACGGGGATGTGGTGCACTTCCTGTTCAACGTCTGACGCGGCTCACCGCAGCTTCAGGAAGACCAACGCCACCATCGCCAGCAGCACGCCCAGGATCCAGAAGCGGGCCACCGTCTGCGTCTCCTTCCAGCCGCCCAGCTGGAAATGGTGGTGGATCGGGGCGCACCGGAGCACCCGCCGGCCCTCCCCCGTGAGCTTTCGCGTGAGCTTGAAGGTGCCCACCTGCAGCATCACGCTGGCCATCTCGGTGTAGAACACGCCGCCCACGATCAGCAGCAGGAATTCCTGGCGAATGGCCACGAAGATCACCGCCAGCAGCCCGCCGAGCGCCAGGCTGCCGGTGTCGCCCATGAACACGCTCGCGGGCTGGCAGTTGAACCACAGGAAGCCCATGCAGGCGCCCACCATGGCCCCCGCCACCACCATGAGCTCCCGCGCGGCCGGCACATGGGGCACCATGAGGAAGTAGCTGGCGTTGGCGCTGCAGGCGATCGCCACCAGCGTCATGGCCATCAGGCCGGCGATGAGCATGAGACCGGTCGCCAGGCCGTCCATGCCGTCCGTCAGGTTCACCGCGTTGCTGGTGCCGGCGATCATGAGGGCCGCCAGCAGCGTGAACCAGAATCCGGTCAGCACCACCACCCCCGCGGCCACGGCGGGCGGCTGCACCAGGCTCTCGGCCGCCGAGGTGGGCGGATAGGTGCGCTGGAAGGGCAGGTTGAGCACCAGGGCGTCCAGGGAGGGCGCGCTCCGCCAGAGGAACCAGCCCCCCACCACGCCGATGCCCACCTGGAAAAGCAGCTTCTCCCAGGGAAAGAGGCCGTCGCGACTGCCGGGCTTGCGGTGCGCGGCGGTCAGCTTGAGCCAGTCGTCGAACCCGCCCAGCACCGCCAGCATGACCATGACCACCATGGCCACCTTGGCGGGCATGCTGTGCCAGAGGTCGGCCAGCAGCACGCTGGTGACCAGGATGGCCCCGATCACCAGGATGCCGCCCATGGTCGGCGTGGCGGCCTTGGACTTCATCAGGTCGTTCAGGGTGTCGTTGTTGAACTCAGGGGTGTCGCCCACCTTGCGGCGACGGAGCCACGCGGTCACCCGGGGCCCGGCCGTCCGGACCAGGGCGAAGGCCAGGAGCGCCGCCAGGAAAGCCCGGAACTCCAGCTGATACATGACCTGCACGACGGCGTACAAGCCTCGCTCGTCGAGCCAGTTCTGGAAGAGTTCGACCAGGTTGAAGAGCATGCGCCGCCTCTGGAGCCGTTCATCGGCCCGCGGGGCTCGGCTTCTTCGGTTCCTGCGCCGACCTTTCGAGCGCCGCCACCAGCCGCTCCATGCCGCTGCCGCGCGAGCCCTTCACCAGCAGCGCGTCACCGGGGCGGATCAGGGCCGCCAGACGCCCCGCATCGACCGCCAGATCCGGGCTGGTCACCACACCGCAGGTGGGAGCCGCTTCAAGCAGCGCCGCCGCCAGCCGCTCGGTCAGGTGTCCACAGGCGATGCACAGGTCCGGCGGCCCGCCGTCGAATGCCTTCGCCAACTCCCGACCGACCATCTCGTGCAGAGCCGGACCCTCGGGGCCCAGTTCCAGCATGTCCCCCAGCGCCACCACCCGCCGCGCGGCACCCTCCGACAATTCCGCGAAGGTCCGGACCGCGGCCAGCACCGAATCCGGGTTGGCGTTGTAGGCGTCGTTGAACACGGCGACCCCGCCGATGTCCGTCTTGACCATGCGCATGTCGGCGGGCTCCACCTTGGCCAAGCCGGCCACGATCGCCTGGTCCGGCACCCCCAGCTTGCGGAGGGCCGCCACCACCCCGACCGCGTTCATGGCGTTGTGGGCCCCGGGCAGGGCCAGTTCCAAGTTGAGTTCGCCGCGCGGCACCCCCACGCGCAGCCGCTGCCGACCCCCCGGGAGCGGCTCGCGCGAGATCAGCCTGAACAGGTTCATGGCCCTGGTGCCGAAGCTCACGATGCGTCCGCTCGCCGGAAGCGACTCCCTCAGGGCCTCGTTCAGCAGGTGGTCCTGGTCTCCGTTCAGCACGAAGAGGCCGGCAGCCTGCAGTCCGCGGGCGATGGTCGACTTCTCACGGGCGATCGCCTCGCGACTGCCCAGGCCACCCAGGTGAGCCGTGCCGGCGTTGACCACCATGGCCACGCGAGGAGCGGCCATGCGGGCCAGCGGCTCGATCTCCCCTGGGTTGTTCATGCCGATCTCCACCACCAGGTACCGCGTGTCGGCGGGCGCGGAGAGCAGCGTCAGCGGCACGCCCAGATGGTTGTTGAAGCTCCTGGGACTGGCGTGCGTGGGACCCAGTTCGCGGAAGACCGCCTCCACCAGGCGTCGGACCGTGGTCTTGCCCGCGCTGCCCGTGATGGCCACGCACCAGGCGTTGGGCAGCCGCTGCCGCCACGCCGTGGCCATGGCCTGCAGCGCCTTCAGGGCATCGGGGACCAGCAGGCGAGGCACGCGGCTGGGCACCTCCCGCTCCACCAGCACCGCCGCCGCCCCCTGCTCGGCCGCCTTGTCCAGATAGTCGTGGGCGTCGAACCGCTCGCCCTTCAGAGCCACGAAGAGGCGGCCGTCGAGCCGCTCGCGGGTGTCCGTGCCGACCCCCACGATGGCCTCGGGCGGCGGCTCGAGCCAGCGTCCTCCGGTGATGCTCTGGATCTCGGCGGGCTCCAGGAAGGCGCTCACGCCGAGCTCCCGACGGTGGCCAGGGCCTCGCGTGCCACTTCGCGGTCGTCGAAGGATCGCTTCACGGTGCCCACGATCTGATAGTCCTCGTGGC
>CAIOTP010000290.1 GCA_903861235.1 uncultured bacterium
CGCCGTTGGTGGGTTCATGCGATCCGGCCTGGGAGGCCGGACAGAGGAGTTTTCAGATGCGAAACAGCGTTCTCTTGGCGACGGTGGCGGTCGTGGCGTGCTCGGGTTCCGCGGTTGCCGCGACGCAGCAGGTGAACCAGCTTGGTGCGACCTATGGCTGGTACTCGGACGACACGCGAGCTTCCACGGGCGCCGTGCTCAACGGCACGAACTCGTCCTATCAGCCGTATTTCAACTACGCGGGTGCGCCTTCGGCCAGCACCGCCAGCGATGCCTTGATCGCCCAGCAGCTGTTCTTCACCGACAGTGGCTCCGCGAGCGGTGGTGGCACCGGTGTGATGGTGATGGATGGGACTTCGGCGAACCTGGGCAAGACCAGCGTGCGGTACTACGGGAACGGCACTGGCATTGGTGCGCTGAACGGCTCCTTCACAAGCACCTTCCGCTGGTACATGGATCCCTACACCACCTCGCGCACCGTGGCACTGAACCTGATCGTGCTGGGCAACAATGGCCTGGCCTACTCCCTGAGCTGGCTCGGGACCAACGCCCAGGCCAACGCCTGGAACACGTTCAGTGTGGACGCGAATACCGCCGCGGTGAGTGACAACGGCTGGCGCATCTATGGAAACGGCGCCCCGGGTAGCGCAGCGGGTGCCGCCAAGAGCCTCAACGACTGGCTGAACGACGCCACCTACGGCAGCATCCTGAGCAATGCCACGGTCATCGGCCAGGGCTTCAACATCGGCTCGTATCAGCGGAACTGCCGCGTGGGCATCGACTGGCTCGAGAGCAGCCTGATCAACGGCGGTGTTCGCGTGGATTTCGGCGTGGTGCCGACGCCCGGCGTGGCGGGCCTGGTGGCCCTTGCGGGCCTGATGGCCCGTCGCCGCCGCGGCTGAGTCCGGGTACCTGACACTTCGCATCGGTCGCGGCGCACGAAAGCCGCGGCCTGACTCCCCGCCCCTCGAGGTCTTCACGATCTCGGGGGGCGTTTGCGTTGCCGAACTCCCGACGGCACGTCTCATCACCAGAATGTCGCCCGCCGGAAGGGCCCGAAGGGTGAGATTGTCCCGCACCCTCGGGGACGCATTCGTGACACAAATGGGTCGGGCGGTGTCAGGCCGTGCTGGCCTGCAGCGTCTTGATCCAGCCCGACTTGCCGTCCGGCAGGCGGATCTGGATCCAGCCCGGCCGCTCCTCGAGCACGTGGAACTCCACGCCCTGCGAGAGCGGTTCCGCGAATGCCGGCGCAAAGCCTTCGCCATTGCCCTTGCGGACCACCACGCCATCGGCAACGGTCACGCCCAGAGGGCGCCAGGCCGGGGCGTACACATCGAAGGCGACCGTGGCCATGAGCACCGCCGCCACCGCACCCAGGATCCACGCTGCCGCGCGGGCCGCCCGGCGCACACGATCCGGCACCGAAGAACCCGCCAGCAGGATCCACGCGGTAACGCCCCATGCGACACACCAGAGCACGGCGGCCAGCATGAAGCGTCTTCGCACACCCAGAAGGTGCCACCAGCCGGCCACATCCTCCAGCAGCAGCCCGCTGCCGCGGTCGAAACGGTCCTTCACCAGGGAACGAGCGTGCGCCAGGTTGGCCTGCAGCCCTGGATCGCCCGGCATGAGGCGCTGGGCCCGCAGGTAGCTGCCGATCGCCTCGCCCGTCCGGCCTGCCTGCAGCTGCGCGTTGCCCAGGTTGAAGAGCAGGGGACCGTTCACGGCACCGGCATCGACGGCCTGACGGAAGCCCTGTGCAGCGCTCTGGAACTGCTCGCGTGCCGCCCCGGCGTCCTTCGCCTGCAGCTCCATGCCCCGGTCGTAGGCCGCCTGTGCGGCGGTGATGCCGTCGAGCGACTGGGCGCGGGCCTGCACGGACATTCCGAGAGCGAGCAGCAGGATGCAGAAGATCGGCTTCATGCGGCCAGCTCCAGGGCGTCGGCCTGGCGACGCCTCCAGTTCAGACGGTCCAGGCGCGGCAGCAGGGCCAGAGCCTGATCGCGTAGATCGTCCGCGCGTCCGCCGCGATCGGGCGCAAACGCCGCGCGCTCGCCACGGGCCAGCAGGGCGTCGAGTTCCTTCAGCAGCGCCGAGTCGGCACGCGCCTCCTGCGCCAGCTGAAGGGCTTGCGCACGGGTGACCGTGCCCCGGCCGCGCGAGGTGCGGTCGGCGATGAAGTCGCCCATGGCGGTGGCCACGGCGGCAGCGTCGGTGGCGGCGGCGAGCGTGGTTCGGGCGTTCCGGGCGGCGGCGAGCGAACGGGCCAGGCCGGCATCCGAGGCCAGCCGTGCACGCCGTCTTCCCAGCACCATCGCGGCCAGGGCAAGGGCCGGCGGCAGGACCAGCACGGTCAGCGTTCCCGCACCGGGCACCAGTCGCTGGTCCGCCAGCAGCGCGGCGGACGGCGCCTGGTTGGCCACCACGCCGCCCTCCACTTCGGTCAACTTAGCGGTGGAGCCTGCCTTCTCGGCCGGCGCCAGCACCGCCGCGGGCACCTGGGTGCCCAGCCGCTCCGAGGGGCTCACCTGCAAGGGAATGGGCTGAGACCGGACCACCTGATACTGCCCCGATTGGGGATCGAAGAACGCGAACTCGATGGGCGGGACCTGGGTCACATCCACGGCGTTGGGACGGATGCTCTGCGTGAAGGTCTTGGTGCCGCCGTCCACCGTTCCGGCCAGCGGATCGCTGGGCACGCGGAATCCGCCACCGAGCGAGGCCTGGTCGATCGGCGGGGGCTGCAGCGTCTTGAGTTCGTCGCCCCCGCGACTGAGATCGGTGATGGCCACCGAGAGCGTGATCGGATCACCCACGGCCACCTGCGTGGGCTTGGCGGTGGTGCGGATGGCGAAGTTGCCCACGGCGCCACGGAACGAAGCCGGGCGCCCCGCCTCGGGAAGCGGGCGGACCGTCACGGAGGCCTCGGGCAGTTCGGCGCGGATCGGCCGGACGCCGCTGAGCGAGAGTTCCGGAGCGCCGAAGAAGTCCCGGCCCACGCTCACGCCGGTGGGGTAACGCCAGGCCACCTGGATCCTTCCCGCGTCGAGCGGACCGGACTTGCCTGGCGCAAAGCTCTGCGTGAGTTCGTACACCAGCCAGGTGCGGCCATCGACGCGTTCCTCGCGGCCCACCGGTCGGCGGTTGGACTGGGCAAGTTCGCGAAGCCGCGGTTCGAAGGCGCCCCATTCGCAGGCATTGGCATCGAGCAGCCGCCACATCTGGGCCTCGTCCAGCTGCACGCCATGCTGCGGGCTGGAGAAGGGGCGCACCATGATGCGAAGCGTGAGCTCCACGCTCTGGCCCACCCAGGGGCTGGGGGGATCCGAGACCACGGACAGCTTGAGCAGGTCGCCTTGGGCGCTGTTGGAGACGGTCACGCGTTCAGTGGGGCTTCGCCAGGTGCGCGAGGCGCTCTTGACCTCCACCGTGGGCAGCGTGAGCGTGCCCTCCCGGCGAGGCACCATGAGCACCTGCCAGGTGAGGGTGATGCGGTTGGTGGTGCGCCCGTTCACGGTCTGCCGCATCTCCATGCGCTGCGGCGAGGGATCGACCTCGCAGGCGAAGTCCGGCGAGTCCTTCACCGTGGGCACCGCATCCGCGTCGGCGTTGCTCACTTCGATCTGCATCACCATGGGCGAGCCCACCCAGCCTTCGCGCGAGGGCAGATGGAACTCCACGCTCTGCGCCCGCGCCACGGACGCGGCGAGCAGCAGGACCAGGATGGATACGAAGAGACGCATGCGAGATCTCAAGCCTATTACC
>CAIOTP010000291.1 GCA_903861235.1 uncultured bacterium
ATCCGCGTTCACCACGCCGAAGGCCGCCGCCGACTCGGCCAGCACGGGAATGGGTGGCGTGTCCTGGAGCGAGCCGCGGACGCCCGGATCCTGCTGCAGGCGTCGCTCCACCTGCCGCCAGCTCTGCAGGCGTTGCCACGCCTCCTCGAGCAGGATCCGCTCGCTGAAGTCGCCCAGGTGGACATCCCGAGCGTCACCGCCCTGCATCGCGCGGAGGAAGGCCTGAAGATCGGCCGGGGCTCGCCCGGCCCGCTCGTCCTCCACCAAGGCGCTCCAGGCCGCGAGCGACTTGAAGGCGTTGGGGCGGTCCACGATCAGCGAGCGCCAGGGATCGCCGATCTGCGCCTCGCTCAGGATCACTTCGATGGGGCGATGGATTCCTGAGCGGCAGGCCCGGGTCAGGCGTGCCAGCGCGTCCCGGCCTTGGGGGGTGTCCCAACGGGCCTGCAACGACCGCTCCAGCACCACGTTGAGCGCCAGCACGGTCTGCATCGCCGCCTGCCCCGTCTCGCCGGCGGCCTCGCCGCGCATGGCACGCGCCAAGCGATCGTCACCACTCGTGCCGCTCTCGGGCTCGGTGAAGAGCACGTCGAACGCGGCCACCTTGGCGCCGGCCCGAGCCACTTCCTCCACGGCACCAGCCAGTCGGGCGCGAGGCCACGGCCAACGGCCGATGCTGTCCAGGCTGGCATCGTCGATGCCCACCAGTCGTATCTGGTCGCCCAAGGGATCACGCTCCCAGCGTGCGTGCCGGAACCGAAGATCCAGGGTCCAGTCCTCGAGCCAGCGAAACAGCCCGGAGAGATCGCCACCCAGCACCAGAAGCGTGATGAAGGCGCCGATCGCGAAGGCGGTGCGCTGGAAACGCCTCATGCCTCAGTTGTATCGCACCACGGGAGGGGCCGTCGAGCCGGATCAGCGACCGCCACCGCTGCCGAAGGCCGCGTCATAGTTGCCCTGTCCCTGGCCCATGGCGGCCTCGATGGCCGCCGCGTTCTGTTCGATCTGCTGCAGGATGGCGGCCGAGGCCGAGGCGATCCCTGCGCTGTCCAGCACCCGCTGGCTGGTCGTGGCGTAGAACACCTTGGCGCCGTAGGTGGTGGCGTTCTGGGCGGCCAGCACCGCGGCATCGCTCGCCTGCACGCTGTTGGCGATCTCGTCCTGCACGGACTCGATGTTCGCCAGGGCGGCGGCGAGCGTGGACAGGTGGGCCTGACCACGTCCCTGCCCCGTGATCTCCTGATAGCGCGCCACGTAGGCGTCCAGCTTGACCTTCATCGCCTGCAGCCGCTGGCTGGAGGTCACGGCGGCGTCGCGGGCCGCGGTGACCTCCGCCAACTTGGCGGCGAAGGCTCCACCCGCCCCTGCCTGGAACACCGTGAAGGCGCCTTGCACCTCGTCGTTGAGGAACTGCACGTCGGTGTTGATCAGGCGGGCCTCGGCCAGCAGCTGCCCCCCGTCGTCACGCCAGTTGTCGTTGATCGACTGCATGGACGCAAGGTGCGTCGTGGCCTCGCCGATGTCGCTGGCACCGATCGCCTCGCCCAGCTGGTTCAGCAGACCCTGCATGGCCAGCAGATCCGAAGCGCTCTGATCCCGGAGATTGTCCATCCGGACCTTGCGCGAGACATCGGCCCCGAAGTCCACCTGGTTCCAGAAGGTGTCCAGCTGATCCGCCAACTGCCGGACCACCGCGGCAGGCTCCTCGGCCGCGTCCGCCAGCGGGCGAAGGGCCAGCTCCGCGTCCTGCGTCGCCACGGCGGCGATCTGCGCATCCTCGAGGATGCCGGGCGCCGACGACGCGGCCG
>CAIOTP010000292.1 GCA_903861235.1 uncultured bacterium
CCCAGATCACGAGGGTGTCCTTGAGCAGCCCGCGCTCCTTCAGGTCCTGCACGAGGGCGGCCTGCCCCTGGTCCACCTCGCGGCAGACCTTCTCGAAGTCCCCCTGCAGGTTCTCGCCCGGCCCGCCGTGGCTGTCCCAGTTGGTGTGGTAGAGCTGCACGAAGCGCACGCCTCGCTCGACCAGCCGCCGCGCAAGCAGGCAGTTGCGCGCGAAGGAGGGCCGCTGGTCCTCGATGCCGTAAAGCTTCAGGGTGGCCGGGCTCTCGGCCTGTAGGTCGATGAGGTCCGGCGCGCTGGACTGCATCCGGGACGCCATCTCGTAGGCGGCGATGCGGGTCGCGATCTCGGGGTCACCGGTGGCGACGGCCCGCTGCAGGTTCAGGTCGCGCAGGGCGTCGAGCGCGTCCCGCTGGCCCTCGGCCGTGACCGCTCCCGGACGCGTCAGGTTGAGGATCGGCTCCCCGGTGCCGCGGAACGGCACGCCCTGATAGGTGGTGGGCAAAAAGCCGGAGCCCCAGTTGACGGCCCCGCCGCGCGGCCCGCGGGGGCCGGACTGGAGCACCACGAAGCCCGGGAGGTCCTGGCACTCGCTGCCGAGGCCGTAGTTCAGCCAGGAGCCCATGCTCGGGCGCCCGAACTGGCCGGAGCCCGTGTTCATGAAGAGCTTCGCCGGGGCGTGGTTGAAGAGGGTCGCCTGGCACGACTTCACCATCGTGATGTCGTCCACGATGCGCGCCGTGTGCGGAAAGAGTTCGGAAACCCACATGCCGCTGCGGCCGTGCCGCGCGAACCGGCGCCGCGAGCCCATCAGGCGCGTGCCGTGGCTGGAATCCATGAAGGCGAAGCGCTTCCCCTCGATGAACGACTGGGGGATCGGTTGGCCGTTCAACTCGTTGAGCTTCGGCTTGTGGTCGAAGAGCTCCAGCTGGCTGGGGCCGCCGGCCATGAAGAGATAGATGACGTTGCGGGCCCGCGCCGGAAAGTGGGTCGGCCGGGGGGCGAGGGGGCCGGTCGGCGCCGGGGTCGCGCCACGCGCCTGGTTGAGCAGCGAGGCGAGGGCGATGCCACCCAGCCCGACCGCACAGCGGCTGAGGAAGTGGCGGCGCGTGCGGGCGGCGAGGAAGTCCGGCCAGGTCGGGGGAGGGAGGGTCGGATTCATTCGCGGGTGATGGTCTCGTCGAGGTTCAGGAGCACGCGGGCCACGGCGATCCACGCGGCGCGTTGGCGGGCCGCCGGTTCCCCGGTCTCCGCCGCGAGGCGCCGTGCATGGAGCGCCAGGAGGCGGTCCCGTTCCGCCGCGAGCGGCCGGCGGGCCGTGCTCAGGCGGAAGGCGTGGTCCAGTTGTTCCGTCAGGGCGGCGCCCGGCCGCTCGCGGAGCACGCGGTCGGCAAGGCCCTCCGCGAACTCGTAGAACTGCTGGTCGTTGAGCAGCGTGAGGGCCTGCAGCGGCGTGTTGGAGCGCAACCGGCGGGTGCAGCTGCTGAAGCCGTCGGCGGCATCGAACACCGCCAGCGCCGGATGCGGGGTGGCGCGCCAGAAGTGGGTGTACAGCCCGCGGCGGTACCGGTCCTCGCCGGTGCTCGCCTTCCACTCGCGCTTCACCTGACCAAGGCTCATCACGCCGTCCGGCTGCGGCGGATACACGGGCGGACCGCCCAGCCGCGGCACCAGCAGGCCGCTCGCCGTCAGGGCGGCATCGCGGACCAGTTCCGCCTCCAGCCGCAGCCGCTGCTGGCGGGCGAGCAGGCGGTTCAGCGGGTCCACCAGCGCCAGATCCTCGCGGGCGTGCGACGACTGCCGGTAGGTGGCCGAGGTCACGATGAGCCGATGGAGCGCCTTGAGGCTCCAGCCGCGGGCGGTGAACTCGGTCGCCAGCCAGTCGAGCAGCTCGGGGTGTGACGGGGGCAGACCCTGCGAGCCGAAGTCGTTTTCCGTCTCCACCAGCCCGAGGCCGAAGTACTGCTGCCAGACCCGGTTCACGATGACGCGTGCGGTCAGGGGATGGTTCGGGTCCGCGGTCCAGCGGGCGAGGTCCAGCCGGTTCGGGCGCGGGCCGGCACTCCGCAGGGGCGGCAAGATGGCCGGGGTGCCCGGCTCCACCCGTTCGCCCAGCCGCGTGAAATCGCCCTGCACGAACAGGTGGCTGGGGCGCGGCTCCGGCAATTCCTCCATCACGAGCGTCGTGATGGCGCCGGGCACGGAACGCTGGAGGTCGGTCAGCCGGGCGGACAGCGCCTTGAATTCCGCGTCCCCGGGACGGGCCAGCGGGTACACGCTGCGGCGTTGGGCGAAGGATTGCTTTTCCCACGGCACATCCAGCGCGGCGCGCAGGCTGGCCGAACGCTGGGCGGTCCGTTTCTCCGCGGGCACCGCCTGCCGCCAGGCCTCGATGGCCGCCGCGTGGGTTGTGAACAGAACCTCGAGCTTATCCTGCGCCTCCGCGACGCGGGCCTCCAGCCCCTCGTCGGCCTGACCTTCCGGCGAGAGCGTCAGGACGCCGGTGGAGCGGGAGCGGCGGCCGCCGTGGCCGTCGTCCACGCTGCTGTTGAAGAAGGCGAACAGCTGGTAGTACTCCCGGTGCGAAATCGGGTCGAACTTGTGGTCGTGGCATTGGGCGCACTGGACGGTGATGCCCAGGAAGGTGTTGCATACGGTCGTGATGAAGTCGTCACGGTCGAGGTGGCGGGCGATTTGACCGTCGATCTTTGTTTCTGGAACCTCGGCATGGCCGATGAAGTCCCAAGGGCCGGCCGCCAGGAACCCCAGCGCCTCGATGCCGCCCGGG
>CAIOTP010000293.1 GCA_903861235.1 uncultured bacterium
CATCAAGCGCAAGGGCGCGCTCGACAGCGGCGGCATGCCGCACAAGCTCGCCGACTGCAGCAGCAACGAGGTCGAGAAGACCGAGATGTTCATCGTCGAGGGCGACTCCGCAGGCGGCAGCGCCAAGGGCGGCCGCGACCATGTGCATCAGGCCATCCTGCCGCTGCGCGGCAAGCTGCTCAACGTGGAGAAGGCCCGGCTGGACAAGGTGCTCGCCTTCGAGGAGATCCGCACGCTGATCCAGGCCCTGCAGTGCGGCATCGGCGAGGATTTCGACGCCAGCAAGCTGCGCTACGGCCGCGTCATCATCATGACCGACGCCGACGTGGACGGCAGCCACATCCGCACCCTGCTGCTCACCTTCTTCTTCCGTCAGATGCCCGAGCTGATCCGTGGCGGCAAGGTGTTCATCGCCCAGCCGCCGCTGTACCAGGTGGCCCGCGGCAAGAGCGTGGAGTACGTGCTGAACGACCAGCGCATGAACGAGGTGCTCGTGGACCTGGCCCTGCGGGCCAACGCCACGCTGGTGCTGCGTGGCGCCCGGGGCGAGACCGCCTCCACGCTCACCGGCGAGCCGCTGCGCCGGCTGATCCGCGACCTGAACCGCCTGGAGGAGCTGACCCGCGTCAGCCTGTACCGCGGCATCGAGTTCCCCAGGCTGCTGCAGTCCCGTGCCGCCGATCCGGAGGGCAAGGGCCGCCTGCCCGGCTGGCAGCTCGCCTGGCGTGACGGCGACGAGCTCTTCCACACGGAATCCGCCGCGGCCGACCGCGTGAAGGCCCTGGGCCTGACGCTGATCGACGTGGGCGCCGCCGGCACCGAAGTGGACCCCGCCAAGCGGGCCACGCTCCGGGTGCTGCACGAGAACCGCGAGATCGAACGTCTGCTCGAGCAGCTGAACAAGCTGGGCGTGGCCGACGCCGACTGGACCCGCGTGCAGGAGGAGGGCGTGACCGGCGAGAAGCTCCCCACCCGCTTCGCGTGGATCGTGGACGGCGAGAAGGGCAAGCCTGCGGAGACGGTGGAGGTGCCCAACACCCCCAGCATCCTGCACAAGCTGCACGAAGTGGGCCGTCGCGGCATCGAGGTGAAGCGATTCAAGGGCCTGGGCGAGATGGAGGCCGTGCAGCTGTGGGACACCACCATGGATCCCGCACGCCGCACGCTGCTCCGCGTGACCTGGGACCAGGCCAGCAACGCCGACGCGCTCTTCAGCGTGCTCATGGGCGAGGATGTGGAGCGACGGCGCGGCTACATCGAGAAGCACGCCCTCGAGGTGAAGAACCTGGACGTCTGATTCAGCGGGCCACCGGGTCCCGGGCCCCCGCTTCCGCGAATCCCTTGGCGCGCAGCAGGCAGGCGTCGCAGCGACCGCAGGGCCTTCCGTCCGGCGAAGGGTCGTAGCAGCTGCTGGTCAGCCCGAAGTCCACGCCCAGCTCGGTGCCCAGTCGAACGATCTGCGCCTTGGTCATGGACTGCAGCGGCGCATGCACATGGAACCAGGGTTCGCCCCGTGCCGCCGCCTCCACGCCGGCCTTGGTGCCGAGGTTGGCCAGCCGCTCGAACGCCTGCACGAACTCGGGGCGGCAGTCGGGGTAGCCGCTGTAGTCCAGCGCATTCACGCCGATGGCCAGGTCACGTGCATCCAGCGTCTCGGCCAGCCCCATGGCCATGGTCAGGAAGACGGCGTTGCGGGCCGGCACATAGGTCACGGGAATGTCGTGCGCATGCTCCACGTCTCGGTCCTTGGGCACGGGCGGGCCGGAAGTCAGCGCGCTGCCGCCGAAGGCGCCAAGATCGATCCGGGCCACGCGGTGCTCCACCGCCCCCAGGGCCGCGGCCACGCGCGACGCGCACAGGAGCTCGTGCCGGTGCCGCTGCCCGTAGTCGAAGCTCAACGCCACGCAGCGGAACCCCCGCGAGACCATCCAAGCCAGCGTGACCGCGCTGTCGAGGCCCCCCGAGAGCAGCACCACCGCGGGCGGGGCGATCGCGTCGTGGACTGGCATGGAGGAGAGATGCATGGAGGGCGCCGTCGGCGGAAGGCAAGCGTAATCTCGGGGCGTGCCCTCCGTGGAGAAGTCCCTGCCCTGCATCCGCTGCCGCTATTCGCTGCGCAGCGTCGACGCCATGGGTCGCTGCCCCGAATGCGGACTGGCGGTGGTGACCACGCTGGCCGCCTGCACCGACCCGCGCCTTCGCGCCGTGGCAGCCATCCGCCATCCCACTCGCGTGGCCGTGCTGGTGCTGATCGTGGGGGCAGCCGAACTGACCTGCGTGGTCACCCAGCTGGCGGCTCCCATGCTTTCCGCCACCTCCATGCTCACCGGCATGGCGGAGACCTTCTCGCATCGGCTGCGGTTCTGGGGCTGGGCCATCTCGGCGCTGGCGATCGCCCTGGCCGCGATTGCCGCGTCCCTCTTCACGGGACGCAGCGAGGTGCCGCTTCGGGCCGAGTGGGGCCGCTGGCGCGGCACGCTGATCGTGGGGCTTTGGGCCTGGTGCCTGGCCGCGGCTGGAGCGGCTGTGGCCTCCTTCCAGGCCCCTTTCCTTCCGGACATCTGGCGATCCGCCCTGCCCTGGATCGGCGTGGCCACGCAACTGCCGGGCATGGCGGTGGCGTTGACCGGCTATTCGGTGCTGCTGGGGATCGCCGGCCGCCGATCGCAGCACTTTCACGAGGCGGAATCCGCTCGAAGGGCCCTGCGGGCGGTCAACACCCTGGCCGCCACGGCCCTGGTGGCCAGTCTGGCCGCGTTCTGGCTCCGAAACCGGGACCTCGCGGACTGGCAGACCCTGGTGTGGGGCACGCTCCTCGCCGGTTCGGTCGCCTTGTCGGCGTTGCTGCTGCTGGTGTCGGCCTATCTCATGTCCCACGCGTGGCTCGTGGCTCGTGGCCTGATGAAGCCGCCCCCTCGGCTGGACGAGGTGCTCACCGAAGGCTGAAGCCCGCTGCCTTCTTGGCAGCAGTTCGGCGTGCGGACCGAGGCCCCCACGATCGAGAGCTTTCAATTATTACCGGACTCTTTCAAGCCTGTCCCATGCTTCATTGGAAACGCATCACAAACCCATCATTGGCAATGCCTTGCAGCATCAGGTCCGGACGGAACCCCCGAAGGACGCGGTGGGTGATCCACCCATGGCCCCTCCCGATCCCCCGGGTTTGGCACGCCAGTTGATCCGCTTCCAGCTTCGCCCGCTCGTCGGGCACCGAACGATCTGCACTTCCAATTCCGACCGCATCAGGAGAAACCCATGTCCGCGAAGGAACTTTCTTTCGACACCGATGCCCGCAAGGGCCTGCTGGCTGGCGTGGAGAAGCTGGCCGCCGCCGTGAAGAGCACCCTGGGCCCCCGCGGCCGCAACGCCGTGCTCGACAAGAGCTGGGGCGGGCCGACCGTGACCAAGGACG
>CAIOTP010000294.1 GCA_903861235.1 uncultured bacterium
CCCCGGTCCGCGGCGGATGTTCGGATCGCCCGGCGGTGCCGGGCGATGGCGAATCCAAGCGTCCATGGTCAGTCGCTCGTCCGCGGGGAGGACTCGAGGTGAGGATCAAACCAGACCGGCGAACCGAGGGCGGTGGGATGGTCGCTACTTGCCCGAGGGCAGCAGCCGGGCCAGCATCTGCATGGCCGGTCCGCTCATGCCCAGGAAGCGGTCCGCCAGGCCGTCGAAGGCCTTCACGAACTCGAGCATCTCGGCCAGCTTGCGCCGATGGACCTCGGCCTCTGCATCGGAGTCCGCGGGGGTCTGCAGCAGCTGGGACAGACGTCCGACCAGCGGCTCGATCTCCCGCCGCTTCCGAGATCGGGCCACCGTGGCGAAGAGCTTCCACACGTCCTGCTCGGCCGCGTAGTAGTCCTTGCGATCCTTCGGGTTGTGCGACCGGGTGATCATGCCCCAGTCCACCAGCGTGCGCAGCGTCATGCTGGCGTTGCCTCGGCTGATGTCCAGCCGCTCCATGAGGTCGTCGGTGTTCATGGGGCGGCCCACGAGCCAGAGCAGTGCGTGCACCTGGGCCATGGTCCGGGGCACGCCCCATTCGGAACCCATCTCTCCCCATGACCGGACGAAGGCGGCGACCAGTCCCGGGCTCAGGGAAGCACCCTGGCCCGAGGGAGCCTTGTCGTCGTCGATGGAAGAGGAGGTGCCGCCCCGCACGATGATTCCTGTCCCGTCAAGGATTGGCCACGGGGGCCGTGTCGATCACCAGTTGATCCCACCACATCTGGTAAGCGCCCACGATGCCGGCGGAGAACGTGATCAGGCGTACATAGACCACGTTGCCGCCGTTCTCCGTGACGACCAGATTCTCGGGTGCGTAGCCCAGCGACGACGCCATGCCCATGACCTCCGGCGAGCCGACGGCGCCCACGGTGCCATCGATGAAGCCGAACGCAAGGTAGCGCCACCGCTGATAGCGGCTGTCGTACACGTAGGCCATGGCCAAGGCCTGGCCGGCGATGCTGCCGGTGCTCGTCCCGGAGCCGGACTGGCTTCCGGTGGACGCCTTGCCGTAGCCCTGAACCACCAGTTCGAAGAGGTCGGACGGGTTCGTCACGGCCAGGCGGCCTCGCAACTGGACGTCGGTGACCAGGCCGCTGGACGCGTAGAGCAGCGGACGACCGTAGCCCGCTCCGGTGCTTCCACGACCCTTGCGGACGGCGCCGAGGCGGAAGAAGGAGCCGTCGAGTGCCGCGGCGTCGAAGATGGACGACTGGACCCTGGTTCCTGCGATCACCGAGATGTCGAAGAACACGCCCTGTGGGTAGAACTGCGTGAAGACCACCTGCTGCAGACAGTCGACGGCCTTGGGGAAGCCACCGACCAGGTTGGTCTGGCTGTTCAGCGGTGGGGCGATCAGGTCGCCGAAGGCGACGACGAAGAACGAATTGTTCTGGGTTCCCGGCAGGGCGGTGCCCACAGGCAGGTTGCACTGCGGAATGGCCGAACCGATGGGGACGGGCAACCCGTTGGCGCCGATGACCAGGCTTCCGTCGACCCACAGCTGATTCGCGAACACCTGCCGCATCCGCTCGCCGCTCACCGCGGAGCCGAGCGAAGCCTTGGCGACAGCCTGGATGCGGCATGCGAGGCCGGCCACCATGGCGGTCGCACCGCTGGAGTCACCGAAGAACTGCTGGTAGGAGCGGAGCTTGTCCACCTCCAGAGGCGGCGTGCCCGGCGGCGTGGTGCCGTTCCAGAGCGTTCCGGCTCCCAGCGTGCAGATGCCGGTGCCCCAGCCGGAGACATCCACGCCGGCCGCGGTGCCCACGGAGGCGGAGTAGTTGCTGCTCTTGTAGCGGCAGTAGGAGTTGCCGGGGGCGATCACGCCCGGGTTGGTCAGGGTGTTGGGGGCCGGCGGCGCGGGCTTGGCTCCGGAGACCGGTGTGGGCGTCTGCGCGCCGGGCCAGACGGACGACACCAGAACGGCGTTGTTCACGCCGCTGGCGGGAGCTAGCGTGATGAAACCACCATTGCCCGCGGCGCACACGTTGGTCACGCCCAGGCTGGCGGTCACGCCCAGCAGCACGTTGTAGGTGGCGTTCGAGCAGACCGTGGCGCCGGCGCCGAACTCGCTCGGGCTGCAGAGGACGTCGCCCACCTGCAGATCCTCGCCCGCCGAAACGATGGCGGTGGCGATTCGGCCGGCCTGCGCGGAAGTGGCGGCGGGGTAGAAGATGGCCGACGACCGTGGCGCGACACCGGTGATGCCGAAGCCGTTGTCGGCCGCCACGAGCACGCCCAGCACCGCCGTGCCATGGTCGGGATCGATGTTGCCGCCGGGAGCGAGGAACGGAGTCTGGCCAGACTCCATGGTGACCTGGCCCACCAGATCCTCGTGGTTGATGTAGGCCGAATAGTCGATCACGCCCACTCGGACGCCCTGGCCACGGGCGACCGCCGGCGTGACGGGCACGCCCGTCTCGGCGTTGGAGAGCTGCAGGGCGAAGTTCTCGAAGCCCTCGATGTCGAAGCCGCCGCCACCGTACTGGCAGTTGATGAAGGCGAACGTGCCGTCCAGGTTGGGAGCCGCACCGGACTGGGTGCTGATCGCGCTCAGAGGGACCGGTCCCGCGACGGTGCCGACCGGGCAATTCGCGATGTACTGCGCGGTGCTGTTGGCCACCGGCTTGCGGGTGGTGAAGAGCTGCAGGTTCGTCGCCGTCGGCGAGGCGGCGGTGGTCACGAAGTTGAAGTTCGGGCTGACGGCACTGTTGGCCGGGATGGCCAGTTCGGCCGCACCGCAGATGGCCGGGGCAGTCGGGTCACGGGCGAGGTCGACACAGCCCTGGTCCCACGACACGTCGCAGCAGGACGGATCCGTGATGCACACGAAGGCGCAGCACGGGGAGTTGTAGCAGCCCGGCACCGAGCTGACGGTGGTGCAGTCGTGCGAGAAGAGCTGGGGACCACCCTTGTACACCGGGTCGAAGGTGGCGTTGGCACCGGCCAGCGTGGCGTCGA
>CAIOTP010000295.1 GCA_903861235.1 uncultured bacterium
CCTGGAGTTCCGCGTACATCTGCGGGAACCACTCGTCCACGCCGCCGAACTCGCGAGCGGCACCGAAGCCGATCTTGCCGGTGATGTTGTACTTCTCGGGCTTGTCCAGGAACTTGTAGCCCACGCCACCCCAGCCGCTGACCCGGTTCTCCCAGTTCTGGTTGATGTCGTATTCGTACTGGCCCTTGGCGAAGTAGAGCCACGGGCCCGGGTTCAGGAAGCGGTCGTAGGTGATGTTCGACAGCAGGTTGCTGTCGGTGATGGCGCTGCCGGTGTTGTTGCTGTTCGAGCCGCCGAGGGTCTTCAGGAAGTACTCGGCGTACATGTTGAGCTTGTCGTCCGGGCTCTCACGGAGCAGCTTGGCCGCCACGCGAAGGTCCCACTGGTCGTTCTCTGCGGCGACGCCGGTGATGTTGCCTTCGATGGCGCCGGTCCACTTGGGCTTGACGGTCTCCGGAGCCGGTGCGGCGGCCGCTGCGGCGGCCGTGGCTTCGTCCTTGGGCTTGGCGTCCGGGGCGGGTGGCGGGGTGGCGGGCGCGGCGGGAGCCACGGCCACGGGCGCGGGCTCGGCGGGAGCGGGCGCGGCGGGTGGCGTGCCATCGGCCTTGGCGGCCGGGGCGGCCTCCATCTTCACCACCTGGGCACGGGCGACCTTGAGCTCGCCCAGCACCGGGTGTTTGAGGACCAGGGCTTCGGGGGTCTCGCTGACCAGGGCGGCACGGATCGTGTCGCCGGAGGCGAGCGTGACCAGCACGTCGTCGGCGCGGACGGTCACGGCGAGGGCCAGGGTGGCGAGAATCGAGAGGATCGAAGAGCGTGGAGTCATCGTGTGCGTCGCCTGGGTGAAGGGGAGTCTCTCTCGCAGTGGGCGGCCTCTCTCGGCGGCTCCTTCTGCGGCACGAACACCTCGGGTGCGGCGGTAGGCTAACGACCCATGGCTGCTCCCGCCACGGCCTCCAACCCGCTCATGCACCCGGTGCGGGACCTGGTGGGAAGGCTGCATTGTCCCAGTTGCTGGCACGCCATGCGTCCGGCGGATGTGCTGTTCATCGCGGAGGATCCGCGCCTGGTGGGTGATCCTGTGGCCGGCGCGGACGAGCCGCTCCGGTTCCTGCCCAGTCGTTTCGATCTCACCGGCGCCGCCATCGATCCGGAGGGCGCTCGGTGCACACGGCTGGCGTGCCCGCGTTGTCGGCGTGAGGTGCCCCGGCCCATGCTGGAGCTGCCGGCGAAGATCCTGAGCGTGGTGGGCGCGCCCGGTGCGGGCAAGAGTCACCTGCTGGCCAGCGCCCTGTGGTCCATGCGGCGTGACCTGGATCGGCTGGGCCTGCAGGTGATGGACGCGGAACCGCGTCTGAACGCTCGGTTGCATGCCTGGGAGAACCGCCTCTTCGGCTCGGGCGGTGGTGCACGGCGTCTGGAGAAGACCGAGACCAGCGGCGGCGCCGGCTACGCGTCCGTGCGCATCGAGGGTCGCACGGAGGTGGTGCCGGCGCCCTTCGTCTTCGCTCTTCGGCGCGGGCAGGAGCCTTCACCCTCGTCCACGCTGGTGCTTTACGACAATGCCGGCGAGCACTTCCTGCCCGGCGCCGACGACGCGCTTCGTCCGGTCACCCGGCATCTGGGTCGAAGCGAGGCGATCGTGTTCGTGCTCGATCCCACGCAGGATCCTGGATTCCGCGCCGCGGTCGGGCTGCCCCCGGTTCCGCAGCCGCCCGTGCGTCAGGACCTGGTGCTCGCCGAGATGGCGGCCCGAGTGCGGCACCATCGCGGTCGCCGCTCCGACGAGCGTCTGGAGGTGCCGCTGGTGATCGCCATGGCCAAGGCGGACCTGTGGGCCACGGCTGCACGAGTGCCCATGACCGCCGATCCCTTCGCGATCGGCGGCGACCCCGGTGCGGCCTTGCGTGCGAGCCATGTGGCATGCCTGGAGGTGGTGCGTCGAGGTTCTCCGGAGTTCGCCGCGGCACTCGCGGCGGCCTTCGACCGCGTGCTCGTGGTGCCATGCTCGGGACTGGGGCGTGACCTGGCTCATGAGCCTGAAGCGCCCGTGGCGCCACGGTGGGCGGCGGTGCCCTTCGTGGCCGCGTGCGAGTTCGGCGAGGAAGGCCGGTTGGGGGGCTTCCGGCCATGAGGTGCGAACTGGTGCACACCTCGCTGCCGCGTGGACTGGATGGCGGCACCGGATTCGTGGTGGCCGGTCGCACCGGCGGCATGCCGCGAACGCTCTCCGACGCCCTGGCCGATCTCTCGGGGCTGACCGAGGCGTGGCCCGGCGCTTCCGACTGGGACCGCACGCTCCGGGCCACGCGGCCGATCGAGTGGCGGGGCGAGGTGGCGTGGGTGGCCAGCGTGATCCGCCCTTGCGGTCTGGATCACACCGGCCGCGGCAACCGGATCGCGCATCATCGCATGCTGGAGCCGGCGGAGATCCGTGCGTGCGACCCGGTGTCGCTGCTGCTCGATCACGAGCGTTGGATGGCGTCCTGGAAGGGCGATCCGCGCGAGCTGGACGCCGAGCCGTCGCTGCCGACGCTGGTCGGCCACCAGGGTCCGGCCCAGGCGTGGCAGTCGGCCTTCGGCGATGCGGGCATGGCCGCGGAGATGGTGGAGCAGGCGTACCGCAGCGGCGTGGGCGCGTGGATCGTGGTGCCGCCGGGCGTGGACCGGCTGGCGCTGCTTCACCAACTGGCCGGCCTGCTGCCGCATGAGAATCGGTGGAAGCGAGGCTGGAGCACGCGGCCGCTTCGGCCGGTGGCGGACCCGGCGCCGGTGATCGCCGTGGTGGACGAGCGTGAGCCGCTGGTGTGTGCCGCACCGCCGAATGCGGCATGGATCCTGGTGCCGCGCGCCGGCGAGGCGCCGAAGGCCTCGGAGGCCATGCTGCGACGGGCCCGCGAGGGCGTGAGACTGACCGAGCCCGCGAAGGCCCGCGGGGCGTCGGCCACGGTGGCATGGCAACCTCCGGAACGGCTCGGCGCACCCGCCGTGCCCGGTGGAGCGTCGCCGCAGGCGGCGATGCCGCCGGCGGCGGAGGTCGCCGGTCCCGCCGGGATGGCGCCGCCATCCACCATTCGCGTGGAACTGGAGCCGGCCCCGGCGTCGGGATTCAAGGCGATGTGGTGGCTGCTCGGTGCCGGCCTGGTCCTGGGCGTGCTGGCCCTCCTCTGGAGGGCCGCGGCGTGAGCTCTCCCGCCGGCCAGGTGGCCGAACGCATTCGCTCGCTGGTCCTTCAGGGCGCCGCAGGTCGGGACGAGATCCGCGCCGCGCTCGAGGCGCACGCGGAGCAGGTGCGGCTGGTCAACGCCGACCTGGCGCGCTGCACGGCGTGGGTGAACCGCGGTCTGTTGAGCGAGGCGGCGAGCCTGGGCGAGGCGCTGGATGTGGCGCGTCGCGCCGCCACGCTTCGACTGGAGGGGGCGGCGGAAGCGTGGGCGGGCCTGCTCCGCACGGCCGGTCTGGGTGGCGTGTCGCAGGTGGACGTGGCGCTGCTCGAGGGTTTCGTGGCCGCGGCGGGTCGGCATCAGGCCATGGCAGCTTCGCTGGCGGCCATGCGTCACGCCGCGCTGCGACGCGCACCGCTGGCCGAGCGGCTCTTCACGCTTCGGGCGCTGGTGGACCGCGATCCGCGGCAGCCTGCGTGGCTGGAGGGCGTGCGGCGCCTCGAGCGGGAGGCCGCCACCGCGTTGGCCGACGCCGCGCGACGGGCGGTGGAGGATCGCGATCCCGTGCTGGCGGCCCAGGTGCTGGCCTGGGCCGAGCACCTGACCGTGCCCATGGACGAGCATCACGAGGTGCTGGCGAAGGCCAGGGAACTGGCCGAGGCGGACCGGCAGGTGGTGCTGCAGGCGCAGGCCCGTGCGTGCGCCAGCCGCCTGCATGAGGCGGCGGCGGCCATGGACTGGTCCACGCTCGAGCAGGCCGCTCGCGAGTGGCACGAACTCACGGCGTCCTGGGATCCGGGCGCGGAACGGCGTGCGGAGGTGGAAGCGCCGCTGGACATGCTCCGCCGCGACCGGGAGCGACGCCGCGAGGACCGAGCCCGCACGGAAGTGCTGCAGCGTCTGGAGCTGGCGCTCGATCAGGCGGCACCGCAGGACGAGCTGGAGCGACTGGCGGACGCGGCCACGCGTGCCGACGCGACCATGCCGGCGGCCATCTCGCGGCGTCTGGAGGAGCGGCGGCAGCGCGAGTCCGCGTCACGGAATCGCCGCCGCTGGCTGCTGGGCACCGCGGTGGTGGCGCTCCTGGCGGCGATGTCCACGGCAGGCTGGTTCGCCTGGCAGTGGCGCGAGCGTGAGGCCGCGCTGAGCAGGGGACTGGCCACGGTCGATGCCTCGATCCGCGCGGAGGACCTGGGTGCGGCGGAGAAGGTGCTCGATGCGCTGCAGCCCTTCGCGAATCGGCCGGAATGGATGGCCGCCTCGCAGCGAGTGCAGGAGGCCCGCAGGTCGGAGCGAGCGGCGCGTTCCGCGGCGGAGGAGACCCTGCGGCAGGCCAAGGCGCTGGCGGAGACCGGCAAGGATCCCGTGGCGATGGAAGCGAAGGCCATGGAGCTTCGCGCCGCGACGGAGACCCAGCGACCGGATCAGCGGCCCGCCTTCGCGCAGGCGGTGGCCGCGCTGCAGGCGGCCGCAGCGGCGTTGCGCGAGCGTTCCGCGGGCGAGGCCCGCGCCTCGCTGCAGCGTCTTCAGGGTGACCTGGCGGCGCTGCAGGATCCGGCGGCCCGGGAAGCCACCCGATTCGACCGCACGGCGTGGGGTTCGCTGGCGCAGCGCCTGAACAACATCGCCAACGAGGCTCGCACCGCCGCCGCCGCGGCCGCGGCCACGCCGGACGGTCGGACCACGGGCGAGGCCCTGGCGGCGCTCGCCTCCTCCGCCGAGGCCCGCGCCAAGGCCGCGTCGGATCGGGCGGACCGGATCGACCGGGTGATCGAGGGGCTCAAGCGGCTGGAGCGTTTCTCGGCGGACGAGCAGGTCACGCTCGATCAGTGGGAGCGGCTGCTTGCCGAGGGCGGCGATCTGCTCGCCGCGCGCGGCATGCTCCGCAGCTGCGAGGCGGGTCGCGACGCCGCGAAGGCCGGCCTGGCCATCCGTGTCTGGCGCACCTCCGTGGTTCCGGCGCTGGTGGCGGGGCGCACCGGCGGCGCCGCAGGTCTGGCGGGTCTGGATTGGGGGGAGCCGGGCGCCGCTCGCCAGATGGACGCCACCCTCACACGGCACCTGGACGAGCACCCTGCCTCGCCGCACCGGGCGTCGGCACAGGCCATGCGGGCGCTGGCCAGGCGCACCATGGCGGTGACCGGATCGTCGGGGTCGCTGGGTGCGGCCGCCGCGGCGGCGGTGCGGCAGATGGGATACGCCGGCCTGTTCGAGCAGTCCTTCGACGGTGGTCGCGTGCTCTACCGGCGCCGAAGCCCGGGCACCACGGACGTCTGGGGCCAGGCGATCGAGTCGCGATCCGACCTGGGCGAGGATCCCGCCCGGCTTCGGGCGCGCAAGCCGGTCTCGTGGCGGCCCACGGCGAAGGAGCGCGCGTGGCCCGCGGCCGGTGTGTTCGCCGCCGGCGCGGAGGCGTTGCAGGGAGCCGAGGGACGGGCGGCGAGGGACGCGTGGCTTCGCATGCTGGTGGAACTGCGCTCCTCGGAAGTCGGCGATCCGCTCATGCAGTGGCACGCCATGCGAGATCTCTGGCGAGGCTGGCTGCAGTTCTTCGCCGACGAGAGCGACCCGGAGGACGCCGCGGCGGCACGCTGGGTGCGCGGCCTGGACGGCGTGTCCGTGCTCGCGAGCGAGGACCCGGTGCTGCTGGGCATGTCCGATCCGGGCACCCGGGTGGAATCGCTGCGTCGCACCGCGCGCGAGCAGCTGACCTCCGCCTTCGATCCCACACGGCTCGTGGCGGCGGCCCGGCGTCGAGACGCGGCCATGGACGAGAACTCGCGACCGCTCGCACCGGCGGCCATCGCCCGGCCCACGGCCTCGGGCGAGCTGCCCGTGGCCGGCGTGCCCGAGGGCACGGAGGTGCGGGTGCCCGTGAAGCTGGAGTCAGGCTGGTCGCTGGCGCCCGCCCGCGTGACGGAGGGCGGCCTCCAATGGCAGGGCCGCGCACCCGAGCCGCCGATCACCTGGCCGCAGACGCTCTTCGTTCCTGGAGGAACCCCATGACCCGAACTTCGCGGCCCCAGGCCGTGCCCGCTCCGGTGCTCCGATTCGCCAGCGTGGATCCGGAGTGTCGCCTCGGCATGCCGGTGGGTCGCTACACCACGCCGTCCATGGCCTGCAGTCTGGTGGTGGCGCTGGTCCTGATGGCCGTGGTCTACGGCGGCGCGTTCCCCTTCCGAAACGCGGGCTTCGGCGAGACGGTGTGGCGGTACCTGACGGCCTTCGACCGCATCCCGGTGGCCATCGCCTTCTTCAGCTGCTGGAGCCTGGCCATCATCGGGCTCAAGCTGCTCAAGGTCCGGGCCCAGCGCATGGCCCTGCGGGTGCGCTTCGCGCCGGACGATCCCCAATGGCATGTGAGCCGGGCCACGGCCATGCAGGTGGTGGAGTCGGTGGAGGGTGCGGTGGAGGGCACCGAGCACTTCATGTACCTGAACCGGGTCACGGGTGCCCTGCGAAGCGTGCGCAACGTGGGTCGCGTGGCCGACATGGACGAGATGCTCTCCCAGCGGGCCGAGGACGACGAGATCCAGGTGGACGGCGGGTATGTGCCGGTGCGCGCCTTCATCTGGGCCATTCCCGTGCTGGGATTCATCGGCACGGTGCTGGGCCTGACCGAGGCCATCGGGCAGTTCGGCAGCGTGCTCTCGCAGAAGCAGGACGACCTGCAGGGCCTCACGCGGCAGCTCACGCAGGTGATCGGCGGCCTGGACACCGCGTTCGTGACCACCGGCGAGGGACTGGTCATGGCGCTGGTCATCCATCTGGCGCTGACCTTCGCCAGGCGGGCCGACGACACGCTCCTGGACGAATGCCGCCAGGCCTGCGCGCGCCAGGTCACCAGCCGGGTGCGCGTGGCCGAGGGGGCGGCCTGAGTCATGGGAAGGCGGCGTCGCGGTGACGAGGCGCCGGTCTCCTTCTTCTCCTTTCAGGACGTGATGATGTGCACGATCGGCGTGACGATCGTGATCACCATGGTGCTGGTGCTCCAGCTGGGTGCCGCCGCGGCCAAGGTGAGCTCCACGGCTTCGGCAGCCTCCGCTTCGCCGGACCGGACGCCTCTGGAGCAGGAGGCGGCCGAGCTGC
>CAIOTP010000296.1 GCA_903861235.1 uncultured bacterium
CGCCGCCGCCTCGCCGGGAGCTCCGGGGCCGAGCGAGCGGGAGGCGGCGGTCGGCGCGCGGCACCGACCGCCTGGGTCACCAGGGATTCCAGCTCCGCGGCGCTGATCCGCTGCGAGGCCGCCCACGCCCGCAGCACCCCACGGCTGCGCGCGTTCCAGCCACCCAGCGCCAGCAGCGCTCGCCGCACCCATGCCAACTGCTCCTGCCGCGTCATGGCGTCACCCCCAGCCGGGCCGCCGCCGCCCGGAAGCGGCTTCCCCACGGCTCCAGGCCGCCATTCGGCAGCAGCGCCAGGTGCTGGGCCAGCATGGCCCGTGCACGCTGGGGATCCGAAGCTTCAAGGGCCCGAAGCAGCAGCCACCTCGCCCGCAACCAGGCCGGTGAGCCCTGCGCTCCGGCGCCGCTTCGCTGCTGCAGCATGGCGATGGCGCGGTCGACCTCCCCCGCCGCCCGCAGCGCCTCCGCCAGGGCCAGGGGCTGGCTCGGCACCGGCCGCAGCGCGGCGGCCACCTCGCGGGCCAGCGAAGGGTCCAGGGCCGCGTCCGCCTCCGCGTTGGCCAGCACCGCCTGCGCCAGCCGATCGGTGGCGGCGGTCTTCTGCCTGCCGTCCGAACCTCGCATGGCCTGGAGGGCCAGTTCCATCTCGGCGGTGCGGGCCGCCACACCGGGAAGGTCCGCCAGCGATGCAGCGGCACGCAGCGCCGTCTCGGCGCGTCGATCCGGTTCCACCGCCGCGACCGCCGCCCGGACACCTGGCAGGTCGCCCTGCATGGCGCACCAGCGGGCCACCGCGGAGGCGACCGCAGGATCCGCGCGGTCCTGCTTGGAGAGCTTGCCCACGGCCTCGGCCGCGGCCGAGGCATCCTGGACGCCAGGCACCAGCGAGGCGATGAGCACCCAGGGCGCGGCCTGCGGCGCGGCACGCACCGGCTCGATGGCGCGGAGCGCCCGACGCGCGGCCTCGCCCTGGCTGTCGGGATCCTCGCCCGCCTGCCGAAGGATGCGCCTCGCGGCCTCGCACCGCGCGTCCACCGCGAAGGGGTCGGAGAGCGGCACCTCCAGCAAGGCGGCCACGGCGGTGGCGGCGTTGGGAAAACCGTCCAGACGGCTGAGCCAGATGGCCACGCGTCCGGCCCATGGTCCCTGCGGATCCGACTCGCGCTGCGCCTGAAGCAGCCGCACACGGCGCTCGAGCGCCTCGCCCTGCTCGGCGGGCGACGCCACGGCCGCCAGCCAGAGGCACTCGGAACGCAGCCAGGCCCCGGTGAAGGCGGCCTGCTCGAAGGCGCGGCTGGCTTCCTCGCCCTGCCCCGATCGCCACAGCGCCCAGCCCAGCAGCCGAAGCGCGTCTCCATGCAGCGAGACGGGCGGCGATGCCGTGGCTTGCAACGCCTGCTGCAGGGCCCGTGCGGAATCCGCCGCGCCCTCGGCACCGCCGGACTGCCAGCCGGGAAGCCGCTCGCCGGCCATCCGGAGCGCGACCGCCAGCTCGCGAAGACGACCGCTGCCCTCGCCAAGGCGACGCAGCCACTCCGCGCGGCCGGCCGCAGGCATGGCGTCGATCGAAGCCGCCACCACGGCCTCGGCGTCGGCGGACCGGCTCTCGGAGGCGACCGAGGCCGCCGCCAGCGCCAGCTCGGCCGGCAGCGTGCGGGCAGGCATGGCCTCGATGGCGCGACGCATGGCCGGCACGTCGCCGGCGTCCACCGCCAGCGCCAGCTGCCACACGACAAGGCGACGCGCGGTGTCCATGCCGGCGGCCCGGTCGCTCACCACGCGGGCCCATGCCGCGGAGGCTTCGGCCTTGCCCTCCATGGCCAGCGCCACCATGAGACCCAGGGCCGCGTCCGCGCCCGACTCCGTGCCCAGCAGGTCCTCGCTCGCGTTGCCCGGGGCGGGCGCATGCTCGTCGGCGTCCACCAGGCGGGCGAAGATCAACTTGGCGCGATCCAGTTCGAGCGTGTCACGACGCGGCGACGCCGTCTCCAGCCGACGGGAAAGCCAGACCTCCATGAGTCGGCGCCAGCCGTCGAGCAGCCGCGCCGACGATCGCCACTCGCCCGCCGGATCCGCGCCTCGGGCGGGTGCGTCGGTCAACAGCGGTGAAAGGATGTCCTGCACCAGCGCCAGCCCCTGCAGCGCCGCCTTGACCCGCTCGCGATCCGTCGGACGACCGCGCAGGGCGTCGATCTCTCGCGCCACGCGTGCCAGCTCGCGGCGGGCCAGGTCCATGCGAGGGCGCGCCGCGGCGCGATCGGTCGGCGGCATGGCCGCCACCAGGTCCGCCAGCACCTCGCCACGGTCGTCGGCCGGAAGCGCTCCGGCCGTGTCCAGCCAGCCGGCGTCGAGCGCCAGGGCCCGGGCCGCGTCGCGAGCCACGGCCCCACCCTGCTGAAGCTGGCTGAGCAGCCACTCGATGCGCGTGGAGCGAAGGTCGTGCCGCGCCAGGAACGCGGCCAGGTCCTCCGCCTGCGCCGAGGCGACCAGGATCGCCCCGGTGACCAGGGCCGCCAGGGACTCACGGTGCCGCGGCATAGCTCACCCGCTCGAAGCCCGCGTCACGGACCAGTTGCAGCACCGCAGCCGCGTCGGCCACGCTGGGACCGTTGCGCATGCGCACCGCCACGCCGGGCTCCTTCGGCAGCGGCTGCAGCAGCTCACGAAGCGCCGCCGCGTCGGCCAGCGTGCGTCCGGCCACACGGAACTCCACGGCGCCCGGCGCTCCGTCCACCTCCACCACCACCGCCTGCAGGTCGCCCTTGCCGGCCGCGGTGGTGTCCAGCGCGCCGGTGAGCTTGCCCTCCATCCGCTGCATGGCCGTGGTGACCAGGAAGAAGGAGAGCAGCAGGAAGGTGGCGTCGATCATGCTGGTCATGTTGATCAGCGGACGGCCGCGGTCCTGGCTTCTCGAGCGTGCGAACCTCATGGCCGCCCTCCGGACTCGGTGGCCAGCCGGAACCCCGGCGCCCCGCCCTGCCGCAGGGCCTCGGTGACGGCGTTGAGCGCCGCCGCGGGCGCGGCACGATCCGCCCGCACCACCGGCGTCACGGTCGGACTCCGCGCCGCGGCTTCGCGGGCCAGCTGCTGCAGCTGCGCGGGATCCACGCCTCGGTCGCCCACGCGCACCAGGCCGTCGGCCTGCACCACCACCACCAGCCCCGAGGCCGCCGACTCCAGGCGGCTCTCGCCCGGCTCGACCGGCAGCTGCACCCCCTTGCGGGCCTGCGCGGCCATCTGGGCGGTGACCAGGAAGAAGATCAGCAGCAGGAAGGTGACGTCGATCATCGGCGTCATGTCCGGCTCGGCCAGCCTTCGTGGCGGCGAGCGGAACCTCATGCCTCGCCCGCCTGCGACCGCTCCACCAGCGAGGCGAACTCGTCGGCCACCTCGCCGGCCTCGGACGCGATCGCCTCCACCCGGTTGCGAAGGAAGGCGTGGGCCGCCGTGCACGGGATGGCCACCACCAGTCCCTGGAAGGTCGTGATGAGCGCCAGCGAGATGTTGCTGGCGAGCGATTCGTAGTAGGCCGCGTCGTTCACGGCACCGCCGGCCACTCCCTCGAAGGCGCCGATCATGCCCTGCACCGTGCCCAGCAGCCCCAGCAGCGGCGCCACGCTGGCGATCACGCCCAGCGCGTCCGTGCCGCGGTAGAGACGGGAGGTCTCCTTGTCGCCGGCCTCCTGCATGGATTCACGCATCTGCAGCAGGGCGAGCGGCCCCGCTCCCGCCCGCTCCAGGCCGGCCGCCAGGATGCGCCCCATGTAGCCCGCCCGGGCGGGATCCCGGCAGAGCTGGACCGCGCGGGCCAGGCGACCCGCCTCCACCTCGCGCCGGCAGTCGGCCAGCAGCGACGCGGGCACCAGCAGGCCGCGACGCAGGATGGCGAACTGCGCCACGCCGATCGCCAGCGCGACCACGCTCAGGGCCACGATCACCCAGCCGATCACGCCGCCGTCGGTGATGAACTTGAGAAGGCTTCCGCCGGCGGCCAGGGTCAGCATCATGGGGTCTCCTTGCGGGCGGCCTCGCGCAGGCGGGCGGCCTCGGACGGGTCGATCGGATCCAGAAGGGCCGCGGCGCGTTCCAGCGCACGCACACGCAGCCACGGACTGTCTTCCAGGGCGGCGGCGGACTGCACCATGCGCAGCGCGGCCAGGCGAGGCTGCGCGGAGCGGGCGTCGCGCTGCAGGGCCTCGGCCTCGAACCAGCGCGCGAAGCCCTCGAGCGGAGAGCCTTCGCGGGCCGGCTGCCGGAGCGACGCCACCACGGCGGCCGTGGAGCGTGAGCCGCCGTGTCGAGCCTCGACGGCGGACTGGAGCAGCGCTTGACGCTGCTCGCGCCTCGGGTCGGATGCCGCGGCACGACCCGACCGGTTCTCGGGGGCGGGCACCTTCCCGTCCAGCAGACGCGCGGCCCAGACGATCCAGACGCCCTCGGGCGTGGCCGCTTCCGGCAGCGCCAGCAACTCGCGGGCGAGCGCGACGCCGTCGCCGTCGCCCGTGGGCAGCACCAGACGCGGCAGACCGCAGGCCTCGTCCACCCAGGCGCGGCCCGGGGTCACCGAAGGCGTGAGCCCGGGGAAGGCCCTGTTCGACCGCTCGCCCACCACCACCGCCTGCACACCCCACGCGAAGGCGCGGTCCATGCGACCCTGTGCCCACGCCAGGCGCGACTGGGCATCGAGCCACGAGGCCAGCTCGGCATCGGAACCGGCCGGTCGAGGCGCGTCGGCGAGCGCCGCCGTGGCGCCCTGGACATCGCCACGATCCAGGCTCTCCCAGACGCGGTCCAGACCTGCCGGACCCGCGGCCAGCGCGAACGCCAGCAGCCATGGCGTCAGGTTCATGGCCCCGCCTCCCCGGACACGAACCGGAACTTGCCTCCCGTGGCCGCGGCGATCCGCTCCAGCTGCGGAATGGCGGCGGGATCACCCAGCGCCACGCAGTGCACCGGCACCGGACGACCCAGTGAGCGGACCCGGCCGATGATCCAGGACGGATCTTCGCCCCCGATCTCGCCGTCGGTCATGAAGAAGATGGCGTCCGGGACCGCGCCGTCGTCCAGGAGCAGATCGAAGGCCACGCGAGGCGTGGTGCCCCCGCCCGCCGCGACGCCGCCGAGCCAGGCGCGGAACTGAGCCAGGTCGGCGGGCCTGGCCTTGCGGTAGCCCCGGTCGGGAAAGCTCACCGCTCGCGTGTCGAAGAGACAGATGCGGAAGACCGCGTAGTCGGGCAGGCCCTCGGTGCTCCGCAGCAGCTCGTCCACGGCGCGCTGCATGCGGCCTCGGTGCTGCATGCTGGCGCTCTTGTCCACCACGAAGGCGAAACGCCGTCCCTTGGCCCGCACTCCGAAGAAGCTGGTGCCGGCCGCGGGCGCCGCGGCGGCCGCCCCCGCCGCGGCAGGCAGCGACGCGGGCATGGAGGGCGAGCCCGCACCGGCCTGGGAGGGCGCCGCCTGCGCGGCTTCGACCACCTTCTGCCAGGAGGGATCGGCGGTGACCGAGGGCTCCTCGGGCATGGCGATCGGCAGCACGGCCTCCTGTCGCGACGAGGCCTGCACCACCTCGGCCTGCGCGTCGGGAGCCTCCACCACGCCGATCTCGCCCACCACCGCCGGCTCCGCGGCAGGGCCCTCCTGGCGGATCTGCATGGAAAGCCACAGCGCCAGGGCCAGGTGAAGCGGAATGGAGACCGAGAAGGCGGCCAAGGCGATCGACCAGCCACCTCGGCCCCGTTCGGGCCGTCGGCCGGGGGCAGGGATGGAGGCGGTCGCGGGCACGCGGGGGGCGGGCCCCAACCAAGGGCCACGACCGAGATTCTAGATGGCGGGCGTGCCGGCCTTGACCAATCGCCCACGGGGCCGTTGAATCGACCCCCGAGGAGACCCACCGTGACCAAGCCTTACCAGCGCGTCGTCCTGAAGGTCAGCGGAGAGAGCTTCGCGCAGGAGGGGCACCTGGGCATCTCCCCCGAGGAACTCGGCGTGATCGCGGGCGAGATCGCCCAGGCTCGCCGCCTCTGCCCGAACCTGCAGCTGGCGGTGGTGGTGGGCGGCGGCAACATCGTGCGCGGGGCGCGGCTGGCGGAGACCGGTCGCATTGCGCAGAGCACCGCCGACTACATGGGCATGCTGGGCACCGTGATCAACGGACTGGCGCTTCGCGAGGCGCTCGAGGGCATGGGCGTGCCCAGTCGCCTGCTGACCGCGCTGCAGATCACGGCGGTGGCCGAGCCCTTCATCCGGGGACGTGCCCTCCGGCACATGGAGAAGGGCCGCGTGATCGTGCTGGCCGCCGGCACGGGCAACCCCTTCTTCACCACGGACACCTGCGCCAGCCTGCGGGCGGTCGAGCTGCAGGCCGAGGTGCTGCTCAAGGCCACCAAGGTGGACGGGATCTATTCCGCCGATCCGCGGAAGGACCCCAAGGCCACCCGCTACCAGACCCTGAAGTTCAACGAGGTGCTCGAGAAGCGCCTGGCCGTGATGGACCTGACCGCCATGACCATGTGCATGGAGCACGACCTGCCCGTGCAGGTGTTCGACTTCCGCGTGCCCGGCAACGTGGCCCGCGCGGTGCAGGGCGAGGCCATCGGCACGCTCGTGCGCAACGGCTGAGCGGCGGCGGGGCCGCGGGCCCCTGCTATTCTCGCCTTCCTTCAAAGGAGGCCTGCGGTGGACCTGGACACGACCCTGCTCGAGTGCGAAGACCGGATGGAGAAGAGCGTGGACTACCTGCAGCGCGAGCTGCGGGGCATGCGCACCGGCCGCGCCAGCACGGCCATGCTGGAATACGTGAAGGTGGACTACTACGGCAGCGCCACCGACCTGCGCGAGCTGGCGGCGATCAGCGTGGCCGAGGCCACCCAGCTGCTGGTGAAGCCCTTCGATCCCGGCGCCAAGAACGAGATCATCAAGGCCATCGAGAAGGCCGGACTGGGACTGAACCCGCAGGCCGAGGGAAGCCAGATCCGCATCAACGTGCCCGCGCCGAGCTCCGACCGGCGCAAGCAGCTGGCCGCCCAGGTGAAGAAGCTGGCCGAGGAGAGCAAGGTCAGCATCCGCAACGAGCGGCGCGACGCGAACAAGGCGATCGACGGCCTGCAGGCGGACAAGTCCGCGGGCGTCACCGAGGACGGCGCGAAGCGGGCCAAGGAGACGGTCGACGAGTTCACCAAGAAGCACACCGCCCGCGTGGACGAGCTGGCGGAGAAGAAGGTGGCCGAGATCGAGGAGGTCTAGCCGTTGCGCTGTCCCTCCTGCGACGCCGACAACGACAAGGTGATCGACAGCCGCCCGGGCGAGGACGGCTCGGCGATCCGCCGGCGCCGCGAGTGCCTGGCGTGCGGCAAGCGGTACACCACCTACGAGCGCGTGGAGCGGGCGGCTCGCCTGACCGTGGTCAAGCGGGACGGCGCCCGCGTGCCCTTCGACGCCGAGAAGCTCATGCGCGGCCTGCAGGCGGCCTGCGGCAAGCGTCCGATCGCCCAGGAGGCGAAGGAACGCCTGGTGCAGTCGCTCGACGAGGAGCTGCACCGCGCCTTCGACCGCGAGGTGGAGAGCGCCGAGATCGGCCGTCGTCTGGCCGCCCGATTGCGTGACCTGGATCCGATCGCCTACGTGCGGTTCGCCAGCGAGCACTACGGCTTCGCCAGCATCGAGGAGTTCGCCGCCGAGATGGTGGCGCTGCAGAACCGCCCGGTTCGGCTGCCCAACGAACGAGACCTCTTCCCCCCCGCCCGACCCGAGAAGACCTGACATGCCCGTCATCACGCTGCCCGATGGATCCAAGCGCACCTACGACAAGGCCGTGCCCGCGGCACAGGTGGCCGCCGACATCGGCGCGGGCCTGGCCAAGGCCGCCGTCGGCGCCACGGTGGACGGCGAGCTGCGCGACCTCTCGGC
>CAIOTP010000297.1 GCA_903861235.1 uncultured bacterium
AGCCGCCGCCGTCCCACCACGCGTGGTGATACAGGGCCACGTCGCGCGCGTGCCGATCGAAGTCGGTCTCCACGGTGTCGAAGAGCTGGGCTCCGACGATCACATGCTTGCGCACCTGGGCCTGCTCCTCCGGCGTGAGCCGGGCGGGCTTCTTCAGGATGGCGTCGCTCACGCCCACCTTGCCCACATCGTGCAGGCACGCGGCGATGCGCAGCCGGTCGGCGGATCGCTCGATCTCGGTCGGATGGATGGCGTGCCGCTCCGCCCAGGCGCGCCACAGTTCCACGCTCAGGTCCGCCACATGCTCGGCGTGGGAAGCGGTCTCGTACGGATCGCGCAGCTGCACCGCGCGGATCATGCGGTTGATGATGGACCGCGTCAGGCGGGCCCGCTCCATGGCCACGCCCGCAAGGCCCGCGAAATGGCGAAGCACCATCTCGTCGTCGCGGGTGAAGGCGATGCGCGGGGAATCCCCGGGTCCACGCACCACCTGCAGCACCGCCACGGTCTCTCCCGAGACGTTGCGGACGGCGATGCAGAGCATGGGGCCGACCGCCATGCCCAGGGCCCGCTCCAGGCCCGGGTTGAACCGATAGGGCAGGTTGTCGTCGGGCGCCCGCGCATCGGCCAAGTTCACGGGGCTTCCCGTGAGCGCCACGGCGCCCTCGGCGGTGGACATGTTCAGCGGCGAGCGCAGGCACTCCGGACTCACCGTCGGCAGGGCCCCCTCGTCCCGCTGGCGGAGGGTGGCGACCAGCTCGCCGTCCTCGGGAACATGAAGAACGCCCGCGGAGGCTCCCACCAGCAGCCTGGCTTCCAGCAACACCCGGTTCATCAGGATGTCCAGGTCCTGCAGGCGGCCCAGTTCGTCGCTGACGCGGGCGAGCGCCTCGAGCCGGCCGCTGGTCGCCAGCCGCAGCCGCTCGTTGGCGTCGAAGAGTTCCCGAGCCTTCGCCTCCAGCAGGGCCTCCGCGCGCTCGCGGGCGCGGCGGTCGCGGTCCGCACGCCGGCGCAGGATGTCGATCTCGTCCTGGCTCATGGGCGGGCTCCGGTTCGGTTGACCGTGAACCGGGCCGCTCGCGCTCCATCGGCACCCAGAGGCTCCCGGTGCAGCGTGGCGCGCTCCCCGTACCAGGCCAGGCATCCCCGGATCAGGCCCTCGGCCACATCCGCGAAGGGCCGCTCGGATCGGTACTCCATGACCAGCTCTCGCTCGTCGCACCGGGTCACCGGCACCGAAGGCAGGCGTGCGTCCGGATAGAGCTTCTTCACCTCCACATGGATCACACCATCGAGCGACTGCAGGAAGCTGAACGCGTCGCGATGCGGCTTGACCGCAAAGTCGAAGCCCCGGGCCAGCTTGGTGAAGAGCCACTCGCCGAAGACGCGGCACAGTTCGTCGGCGGGAAGCCCGGAACGCTCCGCCAGGGCGGTGACCAGGGCGAGCATCTCGCGGTGGTCGTAGTTGCCCACCGAGGTGTAGGCGCCGCCGTCCGTCAGTCCAGGCTGGGAGAGGATGTCGTCCGACATGGCCAGCCCGAACTTCTCCTCCACCAGGGCGATGAACTCGGTGAAGATCAGGCCGCGCATGCACCCATTGTACGAAGCAGGGCGTGCAATCCGGACTTCCTCCGCGAACCAGGCCGGGCAAAGGGCGTCTGCCGACCCCGGGTAGCATCCCGAAATCGCACACCGCCTCCAAAGGAGGGCGTCATGCCTGCAACCATCGTCCGTCGTCTGGTCCTGGCAGCGATCGTGCTGCTGGCTCCGCTGTCCGCCGCGCACGCCCGGCAGGAGGCGGCCTCGCCGCCGGCCAAGATGCCGATCGCCGTGGGTGCCGTGAAGGTCACGCCGGCCCTGAGCGCCACGCTGGCGCAGCGGGGACAGACGCTGGAACTGGGAAGGGTTCAGGAATCGCTGGACAGCCAGCTCGTCAGCGCCTTCCAGCAGACGCGCAAGTTCGACGTGATCGCGCGCAGCGACCTGAAGGACGTGGTGCTGGAGCAGGACCTCGGGGCCAGCGGCAACGTGGACCGCGCGGATCCGAACGCGGCGAAGACCTTCCGCCTGGCGGGCGCCAAGTTCGTGGTGGTGTCGACCATCGACGACTTCCAGGACAACGTCCAGGAGGCCGAATTCAAGGAGATCGGCAAGAAGGCCACCCGGCGCCAGGTGCGTCTGAGCATGGTCGCCAAGGTCTACGACACCACCAGCGGCCGGCTGCTCGAGAGCGCCAATCTGCAGCTGGACAACAGCGCCTTCGTGCGGAATCCGGAATTCCTGGTGGGCGAGAAGGGCAGCAACCTGACCGAGAAGGCGCTGCAGGAGATGGCCCGACTCATGGCGGAGAAGGCGGCCATGCGCGTGACCGACGTGCTGCTGCCGGCGAAGGTGCTCGTGGTGCGCGACGGAAGCGTGACGGTCAACCGCGGCGACGGCACGGGCATCGTGGTGGGACAGACCTGGCGGGTCTTCGCGCAGGGCGAGTCGCTGGTGGACCCCGACACCGGCGAGAACCTGGGCGCGGAGGAGGTGCCGGTGGGTGCCATCCGCATCACCGCCGTGAATCCCAAGATGTCCACCGGCGAGATCTGCGGCGAGAACCGTGGCGTGACCAAGGGATGCGTGGTTCGGCCGGCGGAGAACGCCTGCCAGGGTGGGCCAGCGACGCCCGCCGCGGCGCCGTCGGCAC
>CAIOTP010000298.1 GCA_903861235.1 uncultured bacterium
ACCGCCAGTTGAGTTCGGGCATGTTCCACGGGCTGTCCGGGTGGAAGTTCATGCCGTACACGCTGGCGATGAAGCCCAGGGGAATGAAGATGGTGGCCACGATGGTGAGGAACTTGTTCACCTCGCCCAGCCGGTTGCTGGTGGCGGTCAGGTAGATCTCCATCAGGTCGCTGGCCATGAACCGGTCGGTCTCGAGCAGGTCCATCAGGCGGGCCACATGGTCCTGGGCATCGCGAAGGTAGGGACGGAGTTCGTGGCCGTAGACCCGGTCCAGGGTGCCCATGGCCGCCACCGCGTCACGCATGGGCCACACGGCGCGGCGGATCCGCATGAGGTCCACCTTGATGGCGCGGATGTCGTGGATCTGGTGCACATCCACATCCTCCACGATCCGCTCCTCCAGTTCCTCCAGCCGGTCGCCCATCTGGCTGACCAGCGGGAAGTAGGCGTCGATCACGGTGTCGATCAGGGCGTAGGCCAGGTAGGCCGAGTTGCTGGTCCGCACGCGGCCCCGACCCGTGCGGATGCGGTCCCGGATCACGGACAGGCAGTCGCCGGGAGCCGTGGCCTGGAAGCTCACCACCGCGCGATCCGTCAGGTAAAGGCTCAGCTGTTCGCTCTCGAAGCGGACGCCCTCGCGGTGGACCTGCGGCATGGGAACCACCAGGAACGTGTTGTCGCCGTAGCTCTCCACCTTGGCCCGCTGGGTGGCGTCTGTCACGTCCTCCATGGCCAGGGGATGGATGCCGAAGATGGCCTGCACGCCGCGCAGGATCGCCTCGTCGCCGAAGCCGTCCACGTTCAGCCAGACCACCGGCCACTTCTCCAGCAGTTGCCGCACCTCGGCGGGGTCCTTGAGCGTCACCTCCTCGAAGCCGGCCGGCGAGAAGCCGAAGGCCGTCAGCACCGGACGCGAGGCCTCGGGGTCCACCTGCATCGTGCCCGGAGGCAGATTCAGGTTGGGCATGCGGCGCTTGCGCCGCTTGGGGATGGGGACCGGCATCCAGGACATTCCGGAACGCTACCCCTGGGCCGCGCCTGCCTCAACCGATTCCGGGGGTCGATGTCAGTTTTTCTGCGCGTGGAACGCGAGCCACACCATCCACGCCGCCAGCGCCGCGCGGGCGGTCCAGCCCGCGGTGCGAAGCCAGTTGGTGGCGACCAGTCGCTCGTGGGCCGCAGCATCGAACCCCTGGGCCAGCACGGCGTGGCAGGGCACGCTCACGAAGAAGGTCACGGCCCAGATGAAGGTCACCAGTCCTGCGCCGGCCCACAGCATCCACGCGGGCACGGCCGCGGGCCGCTGCAGGAGCAGCAGTCCCGCAAGGGCCGCCTCCGCGAGCATGGCCGGCCCCACCAGCGGCGTGATGGCGGCGGAGTGCAGCCGTTCGTACGGGGCGAACTGCTCCGCGCCCACGCGGGCCATGAGCGGGTAGTGCACCACCTGAATGGTCCAGATCAGTCCGGTCAGGAAGCCGCTCACGAGCAGTTGGGCGATCAGCAGGGCCACGCTCGGACTTCGCCGGTCTGGACTCCGGGATTCGCCCTAGCGGACCGGGATGAAGCGCAACTCGCCCGTTGCGGGCACCAGCAGCGCCACGGTGAAGGGGTCGGCCCGATGCAGGGCCCCCGGGTTGATCACCCGCGTGCCGGCCAGGGCCTGGTCCCGACGCTCGTGGGTGTGGCCATGCAGCAGGAAGTGCACCTTCTCGTCCAGGGCCGCCTGCACCAGGTCGGGATCGTGACCGTGGGTGAAGGCCAGCGAGTGGCCGTCCACATGCATGCGGCCCAGGGGGTGGTGCACCTGCAGGCCGATCGTGGAGGCGTAGCGGCCCAGCGCACGGGCCGGATCGCAGTTGCCGAAGACCACATGGGCGTCCAGGCCCGCCGTTGGTCGAGCACCTGCTCGGTCTCCACGTCCCCGCAGTGGATGAAGCGCGAGGCTCCTGCGGCCTGCAGCGCTTCCAGGGCCCGCCGCGTGCGGTCGGCCTGCCCATGGCTGTCGGAGAGGATGCCCAGCTGCACGGCCATGGCGCCATGCTGCCTGCATGCGGCCGCCAGAGCAAGGCCGGTAGCCTTGCCCACCCATGTCCACGACCGGAACCATCGTCACCCGCTTCGCCCCATCGCCCAGCGGCCATCTGCACGTGGGCGGGGCCCGCACGGCCCTCTTCTGCTGGGCCTACGCCAAGGGACGCGGCGGCAAGTTCCTGCTGCGCATCGAGGACACCGACCAGAAGAGGTCGAGCGACGCCGCCAGCGTGGGCTTCCTGAAGGACCTGAAGTGGCTGGGCATCGACTGGGACGAGGGCCCCGAGTTCGAGGGCTGCGGCGGCGGCGCGAACGGACCGTACTTCCAGAGCGAGCGACTGGACATCTACAACCGTCACCTGCAGCGGCTGGTGGACGCGGGCAAGGCCTACTACGCCTTCGACACCGCGGAGGAACTGGAGCGCAAGCGGGCCGCGGCGAAGGCGGCGGGGGCGGCCTACCGCTACGACGGCAGCGAAAGCGCCGCGCGACCGAAGGCGGAGGTGCAGAAGCTGCTGGCCGAGGGTCGGCCGGCCGTGATCCGCTTCCGCACGCCGACCGGGCCGATCACCATCCACGATCAGGTGCTGGGGGATGCCACGCTCCCGGCGGGCGAGGTGGACGACTTCGTGATCCGCAAGGCGGACGGCTTCCCGACCTACCACTTCGCGGTGGTGGTCGACGACGAGCTCATGGGGGTCACGCATGTGCTGCGGGCGCAGGAGCACTTCAACAACACCGCCAAGCACATCGTGCTGCAGGACGCGCTGGGCTTCCGCAGGCCCGTCTACGGCCACCTGCCGATCATGACCAACCCCGACGCGAGCAAGATGAGCAAGCGCGACAAGGACAAGGTGCTCCGCAAGGCGGTGGCGGAGCGCAAGCTCGCCGCGC